>JAXHTN010000058.1:0-10385 GCA_034190145.1 Halobacteriota archaeon
TTGAGGCAAAGGCCAATGGAACGATCTATGATTATGTAGACAGGTCCTGGAAGACACCAATGATTGCAAAGAGGCTTGGAAGTGCAAAATGCACCGAGGAACGCATAGGATTCATCCCTACAACCGGGCCACTTGATACGACCTATGGTGACGGTATAATGGCAGTAGGAGATGCTGCCGGACAGACAGATCCGTCTGCCTCCGAGGGTATAAGGTATGCCATGATCTGTGGAGAGATGGCAGGAGAGATGGCTTCGGAAGCATGTAGTGGAGAGGATTTCAGTGCAGAGAATCTCTCAAGATACGAGGCAACTTGGAAGAGTTATGTAGGAAAGAACTTTGAGTACTCCCTTGCCGCAAGAAAGGTGCTGAACAGATCTAATGATAACCTCCTCAATATGGTAACAAGAACATTTAATGCAAACAGTCAAATCATTGAAAACTTCAAATCACTTCTGAGTTCCGGTGTATATCAAGGGGGGATCTTACCCTCCTCGAAATGATCTTGCAGTCAGATAGTACGGACCATAGAGAATTATTGGTGGCCTAGTCATAGCTTCTTAATATATTTCTACCACTTGACGATTCATCTTGCTCTTAATATTATACCATGACTTCAGGATCCTCGCATCACTCGTAGCCTTAATTTTATAAGAGTTGAGAGAAGCCGGTACAAGTAAGGATTCTCCCTTACACAGTCTCTCTACTTCATTTCCTGAGATAACTTCTACTTCACCTTCAAGGGAGACAAGGATCCTGAAACTTCCCTCGGTCGACTCTTCGGAAACGTCGCCCTTGGCAAGATTACTAGTGCTCAATGTGAAGTACGGCGTATCTATAAGAATAACTTCTCCGGCGGGCTCCCCTTCTACTGGAACCTTGAATTCATCGATCGTTGAAATTTTAAAGTTCATCACCTTCTCAGCTTTTTTTAGGTGCAACTCTCTTTTCGGCAATCTATCCCAGTCCCAGACTCTGTATGTCAGATCGGATGATTGTTGAATCTCAAAAAGGAATATTCCGCTTCCAATTGCGTGAATAGTGCCTGCCGGAATCTTGAATAGATCGCCGGGTTTTACAGGTATGAAATTCATCTTTTCCACATCTATTGACTCGATGTCACTTGCTTCTTCTTTGAAACCAAGATAAATACCGGAATTATCCTTGGAATCTAAAATCAACCAGGACTCATTCTTACCAAAGCCAGCCTCACCTAGTTCCTCTGCCTGCTCATCTGTAGGATGGACTTGAACAGAGAGATCACTTTTGGAGTCGATGAACTTCAATAGTATTGGCATCTCCCCTCTGAACTTACTTGAAATCTTCTCTCCTAGAATGCTATCTGGTGATTGATTAATGAGGTGGATCAGGGGTACTTCAATTCCTTTCACTATAACCTTTGATGAGGTACCCGGATAGGCCGAAGACTCCCAGGACTCCCCAATCTTTCTTCCAGTGGGCTTAATCTGCTTGAACTGCTCTATTAGGTCTCCACCCCAACTCTTCTCTACTAAGTTTGGTATAGGCTTAATGAATCTCTTGGAAAGGGCTGAAAACTCTTCCCCCATTGCATCATTAAAATAACCCTCCCAGATCAGCTGTTCTGCATTTATATCTTTTAACTGCTCTTTTTTTAATAATGACTGTGCCTCGGAATAGGTGTAGTTGTTTTCACCTACTCTCAGGTCCCAATCCGCTTTTCCATCTCTTTTAATCTCCGTTGCCATCCTTATCTTCCCCTTCTTCGGATGGAAAAGATCAACGACTGATTCGCCACTCAGATTCAGATCTTCAAGTTCTATGCAGTTGTAGACTATAGAGTTCAAGGCCTTTGTACTGCTCACATTGCTATTGATTACTACACTACTCTTTGCATTTATTGAAGGTGATTGGGCATTTACAATAATGCTATTCTCAATTCTTCCTTTGAGATCAGAACCGAGCACTATCGAGTTTATAACCTCCAGATCATCAGTGCTTTTACTCCTAATAAAACCCTCTCCAACTGAAAAGAGATTTCTCATAGTCTCGGCTTCTTTTGAATCCTCAATGAGTTTTAAGAGATTCTGATGGTACAGGCTAAGCTGGCCAAAGTCCCACCAGTATGTCTCATCACCCATATCTTTATCGCCAAATAAATGAAGTCCGGAGTCATCATTTTCAAGGAAACGCTTCTTGAAATCATTCACCCGGTTCCAGAGCGCTTCATCGTCAAAATCTTCCTTTGAGGCTGTCATTGGCATCCAAAGGTGTGGATCAGTATCCAGTTTACCTCTCTTCTCGGAAAGTTCTTTTTTATATTCTTCAAGTAGCGACCTAAACATAGGGTGTGAGATCGAGAAGCATCCCATACTCCTTGCAACCGTTATGCTACCATCTCCCGAACGCTTGATAACTCCTTTCTCGACAAGCCTGTTAAACTCCTCCCATGACTGCTTCTCCCTCTGAATTGAGCCAACATCACCTGGAATTATAAGCCCGTAACTCTTCCAGTCGGAGTTCCATTCACTCTTTTCAGTCGGAGTCTTCCCCCTTATTCCAAAGAGTTCAACATGTAACTTTCCGTTAAAATCGGCATCCTTTGAAGGAATGAACAACCCATCCCCCCAGAATACCGTTATCCTACCCTTTCTCGACTCTGCAAATATGGAGGTCTGATCTATCACAGCTTCAAGCAGGGTGATCGTCTCCTTTTTGCCTCCATAGTCTACAAGTCTTGGTAGTCTTACTGCCCCTTTGTCGATCTCGGCTAGTCCGAGAGGTGCTATCCGTGTACCTTTACCTGCTGTATGATAGATTGCAACCGAAGATCCGTCTTCGACCATCTCAAAAAGATTTGAATGCTTACTTACCTCATTCCACGCATTCAACGTTCCAAGGAGCTGTCCTGCACCACCATCCCACTCCTCAAAGACAGAATAGACCAAGGTCTCGTCACTGATCAATTCGGAAGAATCCAACCTATCTTTCCAGAAGTCGGCCTGCTCTCGCGTTGAAGAGACGACTATTATCACATTAAAATTACTACTAATGAAAACCACCCCTTAATAGTATATGATGATACTCTTTGTTAAATATGAAGTACTTTTGGCCTTTGCCTTTCATTGGTCACTGAAAAGGTTTATAGGCTCAGGAGATTATTATACTTGTTTTTAAGGGGATATAAGGGGGTCTAATTTTGTCTGGAGCTGGATACGGGTATCGTTGGGTCGTGCTCGCGGTTACCTTTCTTGTAAACTGTATAGCTATTGGTTTTACTTGGATGTGCCTTACGCCACTACTATCCTCTATTATGAGGGATTTTCAATTGTCAGGAGGTTCTGCAGGGTTACTCTTGTCGTCTTATGTTATGGCAATTGCAATAGTTGTAATACCTGCGGGTATGTTTGCTGATCGTTTCGGATTCAAATTAGGTGTCAGTTTGGGAACTGTGATCATAGGAGTTACAGGCATGCTAAGGGGCATTTCTTCAAACTTCACTCAACTCTTTTCTCTCTCTTTATTGACTGGCGTTGGAATGGCGCTTATAATGCCGAACCTACCTAAGATGGTGGGTGAGTGGTTCGAAAGAGAGGATTTCGGACTGGCAAACGGCATTGTGATGGCGGGAATGGGGGTAGGAAATGGTCTTATCTTGATGCTTGTTGGAACGTGGTTCCTCCCGTCTTTTGGGTGGCAGACCACGTTTGTGATAATTGGTGGCCTGAGCTTATTTACTGCTCTTTTATGGGTAATCCTTGCAAAGGAGAGGGTGGGTGTAAAGGAAGCTCCCCACTCACACCAAACCTCAAGTATCCCGTTTCGAGAAGGTTTCTTAAGAATCATAAGAGTCAGGGATCTGTGGCTTTTGATAGGTATTCAGTTCTGTATACTTGGTACATTTGTAGGTTTTCTTGGGTTCTTGCACCGCATGCTTGAGGAGACAAAAGGGATGTCGGGGGCAGATGCGTCACTTGCGGTATCAAGTATTATGCTTGCAGCAATAGTGGCAAATATCGTCATTCCAAGACTATCTGATAAAGTCCACAGAAGAAAACCATTCATAATAATATTCGGAATCAGTACAGCGTGCTCAATATATTTGATAGGTATTCTTGATGGTACTATTTTATGGTTCTTGCTATCAATGCTTGGTTTCTCTCTTGGAGCATACACCCCCCTCATATTCGTAATCCCACTTGAGATGGAAGGGATAGGTAGTGAGCTTGTTGGGACAGCAAGCGGGCTCATATTCTGTATCGGAAATGTTGGGGGAGCTGTGGTTGCACCAATCGCCGGTACACTCATTGAGGCATCTGGTTCTTACGGGCCATCGACAGCAATGTTTGTTATACTTGCACTATTTATTGCAATTTTTAATATACCGATGAGGGAGACTGGAGGTAATACAGAGCCCTCTTAGAAAATTATTTCTCATCTTCCAGGTAAATATTTCATGCTCTCTTAACAAACATCGTGCGTAAAAGATAAGGTTCAGTGGGACAAATAGGTTGACAAAATGATAAGAGATGGGTTGCATGAGGGGTAATGTATTTGTAATTGGTGTACTGCTTGTCTTGATTTTGGGAACTTTTGGAATTGCTTCAGCCTTGCCAAATCAGGATGGATCGGATTGGAAGTATTATGAAAATATTACAATTAAGGAGAATTCAGGTGCTAGACTTGAGGATTATCAGGTTCTACTAAATCTGGATTCAGATAACTTTGATTTTTCCAAAGCGAGATCAGATGGTCGGGATATTAGATTTTTCAACGAAGAAGGTGACAAACTCTATTACTGGATTGAGGATTTCGATCCTTACATTGAGGTCGCAAAAATCTGGGTGAAGGTTCCGGATATTCCCGCGGATGATGAGATAAAAATAAAAATGTATTACGGTAACAAGAATACAGAGAGCGAGAGTAATGGAGATAAGACCTTTGATTTCTTTGACGATTTTGAAGGCGATAGCTTGAACAAGGCAAAATGGAACTCAAATGCCGGAAATGCAATCTCTGTCGACGATGGCATAATATATATGACAGGTGATTGGGATTATCATCAATATTTCATCTCTTCAGATGAACGATTCAGAACTCCGGTTGTCGTTGAGGCCAGGGTAAGACTTTCCTGTTATCAATGTGGCAATGACCTGGAGGTTGGTTTCGTTCGGGATAGAGACGATCATCATCGAATAAATGAAGCTATATTTGCTGGTTTTGACCATGATGATAGTCCAAGATCAAAGTACATATATTACAGGGGTAATGAGATCATAAGCTCAAAACAGGATCTGAGAACGACTGACTGGTTCAACATACAGATATCATATACCTATAACAAAATCAAATTCTGGGACAGTTACACCCAAGGAACTCAAACATGTAATAATTATATGAACAATCCGTTTTATTTATCAATTGCAGGAGATACCGATAATCACAACAACGAAGATGCTATAGACTGGATCTTTATTAGAAGCTATGCATCAGAGGAACCAACTCTGATCATTGAACAAGAAGAAGTAGAAGAAGGTTCAAAAGAGGAAACCGAAGAAGAAGATGAGATCTCAAAGGATGAATCAAAAGAAGAAAAAGAAGATCTCACCGAACCTTTGAATATCACAAAAGAGGAGATACCAGATGCCATAAATTCGATTCTAAGGAAGATTGATTCTCTTGAAAGAATGGATGTGGACACATCACTGATTGAGACTGCTCTTGAGGGTGCAAGTGAGTCATATGAGATGGGCGAGTATGAAGAGTCAATTGAATTATTAAATAATGCCCAAAGCATGGCTGATGATGCGTACGATTCCTTGACAAATCATATTGAACCTGCTCATTCCGAGATAGACGAAGCAAGAGAACTGGGAGCAGATGTGAAGGGGGCAGAAGATATGCTTGAGGATGCCGAGGATGCCCTCAAAAAGGGGAATTATGATTATGCAAAATCATGGGCAGATAATGCTACAGAACTTGCAAAGAATTCAACGATAGGGTCGATTGACATATCCAATCTGAAGGCGGTGCCGACGAAATACAACGGGAGAAATATCCTCTTAACAGGGACAATAAGGGATATTAGCACTATCTTTGGAGAAGGATATACTTTTGCACTGGATGATGGCACAGGAATAATATCTGTGGATTACAAAGGAGTCCTCGGAGATATAGAGGACGGGGATAAAATTACGGTTGTTGGAATCTTTGAAGCTTCAAATGGGAGTATAAATTCGATTAACGTTAACTCAGGGGGCGCTCCTGGATTTGAAGCCACACTCGCAGTTGCCGGTCTTCTATCGGTTGCGTATATTCTTAAGCGAAGGTTCGATTAACAAAAGTTATGGATGTCAAGATTGTAAGGTGTGATGTAGAATATGACTGAAAATATTAGATTGGGTTTTGTAGTCTCTGAGTTTAACAGAGATCTAACGTACCAGATGGAGTTGCTCGGAAAAGAGCATGCCAAATTCCTTGAAGCTTCTGTTGACAAGACTTTATATGTACCAGGTGTGTATGATATGCCTCTTGCCGTAAAGAAGCTCGCAAAGGATGATTCTATTGATGCGATTGTCTCTATCGGATGCGTGATTGAAGGTTCGACAGAGCACGATGAGATCGTTGTACAGCACGCTGCTCGAAAGATAATTGATCTCTCGCTCGACTATGAGAAACCGATAGCTCTTGGGATCTCCGGTCCTGGTATGACAAGAATGGAGGCTCACGAAAGGGTTGATTACGCAAAAAGGGCCGTAGAATCCGCGGTTAAGATGACAAAAAGATTGAGAGAGTAACTTTAAGCAACAATTAACTTTACATACTCCATCTTGTCACTTGTCTGAAAAAGATTGAGAAGATACTTTACCCTATCAGCTTTGCCTTGGATTAGGAAAGTCTCAAGGCATTTTCCTTCTTTCATATGGCTATGTATCTGAGTGTTTATTATATCCTCGAACTCATGCTTTATCTCTGATACTTTCTCCTCGGCTTGCTGACTGTGAATGAGGAGAAGAACACAATTTAAGGTGCCAGTAAGCCTCTCTTTCTCTTTGTTGTCTGCAATAAGCATCCTAGCTCCTGCCCTTATGACTTCTGATCTACCAGAGAAGCCGAGTTCCTTTTGGATGTTGTCTATCTCTTCTAGGATCTTCTCGTTGAGTGAGACGCTTATAATCGCCATATATCAAAATGTGTTAATAAGTATTATATATCTATCTACTTAAATATTATTAACATAATACTTAAATATTATTAACATTATTGGACTTCAGGTGAGTAACATGAAAAAAGTCATACAAATGATAGGGGTATTCCTTCTTCTAGCTATACTAGTCTTTGCTAATGGTTGCGTAAGTCCCGAGGCTGTTGATGAGTCTGATGGTGGTAAAGTCGATGTTATCGTGAGTATCCTTCCACTAAGTGAATTTGTTGAGAAGGTCGGAGGTGAAAGAGTAAATGTCGAAGTTATGATACCGCCTGGAGCAACACCTCATACTTATGAACCGACACCAAGTCAATTTGTGGGAGTAAGTGAGGCCGAGCTCTTCGTTAAAGTGGGCTCGGGAGTTGAGTTTGAACTTGTTTGGATGGATAAGATAATTGAGCAAAATACTGATATGATTGTCGTTGATAGCTCAAAGGGTGTTGAACTCATCGGAACTGATCCACATATCTGGCTCTCGCCAAAGAACGCTAAGATCATGGTGGAGAATATCTGCGAGGGTTTGGTGACGGCTGATCCTGCAAACAGCACCTATTACAACTCAAACAAGGACTCTTATCTGAATGAGTTAACCGAACTTGACAATAATCTAAATGAAGCTTTCTTAGGAATAGAAGAGAAGAAATTCATTGTATTTCACTCTTCCTGGGCTTATTTTGCAAGGGATTACGGTATGGAAGAAGTTCCTATTGAAGAAGAAGGTAAGGAACCAAGTATCGAGCATATCACTGAAGTGATCGAGATCGCCGAAAAAAACGATATAAAGGTAATCTTCTCCGAACCGCAGTTCGATCCGAAGACGGCGGAAACGATAGCAGAAGAGATCGGTGGAGTTGTCATCCCAATAGATCCTCTAGCAAGAAATTATACAGAAAACCTTAATGGGGTAGCAGAAGAGATAATCAACTCTGGGGTAATAAGTGGGTAGCAGCGAGATAGTAAAGATTGAGGATATTACGGCAGGATATGGGAATAAAATTGTAATTGAAGGGGTGTACCTATCCATATTCGATACTGATTTTCTTGCAGTAATTGGCCCTAACGGTGGGGGAAAGACAACGCTTCTGAAGGTTATATTAGGGTTTATTACACCAAGTAAAGGGGAGATATCAGTATTCGGGATGGCTCCCAAGGAAGGCAGGAGTAATATTGGATACGTCTCTCAGAATATCTCAATTGAAGAGAATTTTCCTGTGAATGTTCTTGATGTGGCTCTTATGGGTAGATCGGTAAAGAGAGGACTTTTTAGGCGGTACGAAAAAAGGGATAAAGACAAGGTGATTGATGCTCTTCAGGATGTTGGCATGCTTGAGTTCAAAGATACTCCGATCGGTGAACTCTCAGGTGGACAGAGGCAGAGGGTCTTCATTGCGAGGGCTCTGGTATCTGAACCGAAGCTCCTTCTGCTCGATGAACCAACATCAAGTATTGATATTCCGCTGCAACAGGAGTTCTATAAACTTTTAAGAGACCTGAACGACTCGATAGCTATCGTTATGGTCACTCATGACATGGGCGCCGTATCAAGATATGTGGAACGTATCGCTTGCCTCAACAGAAGGCTATTTGTTCATGACAAAGAAGAGTTGACAGCAGATACACTTGAGAAGCTGTATGAGTGTCCTGTAGATATTCTAGCACATGGAGTGCCTCACAGGGTCCTAAAAGAGCATGGTGACTGAGTTGTTTGAGATTTTACAGTATGGATTCATTCAAAATGCAATTGTTGCAGGCACGGCAGCCAGCATAATCTGCGGCCTTGTTGGAGTCTTTATTATTCTGAAGCGGATAACATTCATATCAGGTGGTATTGCCCATACCTCTTTTGGTGGAATAGGCCTGGGCTATCTCCTTAATGTGAATCCAATAATTACCGCTGTCTTCTTCTCAATTCTATCTGCTCTTGGTATCGGTATCATAAGCAAGAGATCACATCTTCACGAGGATACCATTATTGGAGTAGTCTGGGCGATGGGAATGTCTCTAGGTGTCATTTTTATTGGAATGAGTCCCGGATATGCACCTGATCTCATGAGTTACCTATTCGGAAATATCCTTGCAGTAACATCATGGGATCTACAGATGATGATCTTTCTGGCTTCAATAATCTTTATTACTATCATCGCATTCTACAAAGAACTTGTTGTGATATCTTTTGATGAAGAGTATGCTAGGGCAATAGGAATACCAGCAGAAGCTTTGTATCTATTGCTCCTCTGCCTTGTGGCACTTACAATTGTCTTACTCATAAAAGTCGTTGGAATAATAATGGTTATAGCCTTACTCACAATACCTGCTGCAACAGGTAGTCAATTCTCAAAAGATCTAAAGAAAATAATCGCACTCTCTATTGCTTTTGGAATTTTCTTTGTAATATCCGGACTTTTTGTATCATATCATCTTGATATCGCATCAGGGGCAACCATAGTCTTAATTGCTGGCGGCACTTTTTTACTAAGTGTTGGCGTCTCAGAGAAAAAGAGAAGTGTTGAAATTGAGCGATAATTAAATAAATGAGTATGGCGAAATAATAGTGTTTTAGCATGAGATGGGGGGGAATTGCTGCTGCTATCATCTGTATACTCTTTGTAGGAGGTATTTTCTATGGTTATCAGGAAGGTATTTATCCTTTCGATCATCTGGATGAGTTTTCTTATGAGGTTTATGATACGGCAAAGAACCTCGGTCAAGATATTTGGGGTTTTGTGGTGTATGCCCTGAGGACAATGTTTGGGGTGGTACCAGAGAACCTGTCAGTGAGTATCGGGGAACCGGTTACAATAGGTGACATAGTCTTCACAGTTTCAGAGTACGAGATTGTAGAGAGTAGTTATGCCGCAGAGGGTGCGGAATATCTTTTAATCTACTTTAAGGCAAAGAACATTGGAGATGTTGCCCACACACTGCCTTATAAATACTCAATTACATTGAGCTATAAAGAAAAGGAAGTTGGACCGGAGATGGATATTCGTGGTGTGAACTACAGGGTAAAGTACGATCCTGATGAGAAGATATATCCTGGGGTGACCAAGGAAGGATGGATCGCTTATGAGGTGCCTAAAAATATCGATCTTGACGATGCAATCATTTTAGCAAACTATAGGGGCAATCGTGCCAGATGGAGTTTTGAGTGAGGAGTCGTAGGGTAGTGGATATCCTATCGGCCTCCGGAGTAAACTTT
>JAXHTN010000059.1:0-10233 GCA_034190145.1 Halobacteriota archaeon
CATTTTGTGGAATTCAAATTCCCAAAAAATTGATACCGAAAACTTATATTGACAAATATGAAATCGACAATCTTTGGAAATACGATCTTCCAAAAGGATGGAGGCTAATTTATTCTGTTGCAACTGAAGGGGTTTGTATCATATCGATAATTTTGGAATGGATGGACCACAAAAATTATGAAAGAAGATTTAATTATTAAAACCCACTTTCTACTGCCCACGTGGATGCCCCATTTTTCAAAATAGGGTGGCGAAGATGGGGCTTCAAGAAAATAACCTATCTGTGTCAAAGGTGGTTGAAAAATTAAAGCTCATTAATCTTCGTTGTTTCAAAGATTATGAAATTGAAGTAGAAAATGCAATGACTTTTCCCCTTTCGATATCCATCTTTGACAGTTCAATAAAAATAAGTGTCCTTAGTTAAGCTGTTTTTTTATGTCTCTTTTTTGACAAGTTCATTTATTCCTTTAAAAAGTGTTCAAGTCTAATAGATGCCAATATAGGGGTGTCTATACTATTTTGTATTTGTGTTTTAGATAAAAAGTGGGCGTGTATAAAGCATTTCTCGTATGATTCTTCAAAAGCAAGCTTTGAAGATTATTTGGATAATTTTTTGATTTGGAATATAGTGTGAAATCAGGAAAGATAGAAGTAACAGATATAAAAGATTAGTCTTTAATTTCACTTGTCGATTAAGGGTTGCATAACAGCATATTTATGCAAGGACTAAAGTGACATTTCCCCTTGGGTTTATTCGTTGGCGGAATAATCCACCTGATTGAAGATAGTTTTACGGTTTCAGGAATATACTGGCTTCAATCTTTTAATAAAACGCAGGTCAAATGAAAAATCAAGACGATGCCTGAATATCTGGCAAAGAAATGTACAAAGATTTGGAAATGAGATACTCTGATTACCCGGGTTCCCGCTACGATCAATGAAGCAAAAGAGCTCTTGGATGGCGATTTTGATATGACGCCCACTGAAGATTCGCCGTTACACGTTCTACACAACTGAATTGAACTATGGAGACGTTAAACAACGGTGGGTCCTGTTTCAGTCTGAGCCGATGCATGAACGTATGGTAAAGACCTTTGAGGGGCAACTCGAAAAAGAGACAAAAGCTGCACAAAAATCACTAAAGAGCCTTTTGATATATTCGATCGCCAAATGGAAGCTGAGAGAGGGGTTGAAAGAAACAGGTGATACTGTACCTGATCAGAAAATAAAACCAACCGGGAGGCCTACCATGAAATGGGTCTTTTATCTCTTCAGAGGTGTTAGCGAAGTTGTGAGATCAGAAACAAGGTTAATTGCGAAGTGGCAAATATGGAAGAGGTTTTGTTGAAGATACTTCGCCTGCTTGGACCGGAATGTGAAAAATATTATGGTTGATGGGGCTGTTTCTGATAAATAGCGTTTTTTTTTCGAGGCGAATATACCCCAGGAGATTATGTCACCCCCTGTGGTTCCTCTTCTCGAATCTGCTCATACACCTGTTTCAAAAGATGTTGAGTCACAACCTCTCTGAAATCTTTTTCATTCATAAACTTGGCTGTAATCTCTTCGTTCTGATCCAAACGATCGATAAATAGTCCTTCGAGAGCTTTTATAAAGACATAGCCAAAGTTTTCAATAGTATTCACCTTTGCAAACTGACGTAATGAGTTGTCTGCCACGGCATCCTCCCTAATCGAATCGATAAATAACTGATCTGCGGGCTTGAAATCAGTGCCAAAACGATCATTAACAATCTCAATAAGAGTTGAAAGCTCAATTTTATCCTCATTTCTGACACCTGTGCCCACATCGGTGGGGCCAAAAACCTCTCCGCCTTTTCCTGCCTCCAGTTCAATCGTGCCTTCACTGATCTTTTGAAGACGATAGTACTCAAGTTCGACTTCATCATCAATTTTGTAAGTTGACTCTGAGCTTCGTTTTGGTAGTTTCCTTAGAAGGTATCTAATGTATGAATATAGTTTTTCCAGATCTGAATCCTGAAACGGAATCACCTGTGAGAGAAATGCATATAAATTTTTATAAGCAAAAAGCACCTTACGAAATTCTTCTTGCTTATCTTCCTCAAGCTGATTGAAACGGTTAACGGCAGGATCTATGCATGCATTCATTTTTGCGTGATCAGATGATGTTTGTCTTTGCTTTGGTTTGAAGAAGACCTTGCTGAATTCCTCTACTTCAGCTCTATAGTAAACCTGATATCCGTTAAGTTTGGCCTGGAGTTCATAGAGCTGTCCCGGATCTGCCTGCTCACCTACTGATGTCTGTTCGTAGTATGGTTGAAATGCTTCCTGTATCTCACAAGTTTCGTTTACAAAATCCAGTACGAATGTGTCTTCTTTTCCCGGGTGTATACGGTTCAGGCGAGAAAGGGTTTGAACTGCCTGTACTCCGGCCAGTCGCTTGTCGACGTACATGGTATGCAGCAGCGGTTGGTCGAATCCGGTCTGGTATTTCTCCGCCACCAGAAGAACCTGATAATCCAAAGTTCCGAATTTATCCGGTAGTTCCTTCTCTTTGATGCCCTTATTCATACCAATTTCAGTATACTCTTTATCCGGTACATCCGGGTCGATCACCGTTCCTGAGAAAGCAACAAGGGTTTTGATGCCTTTATATCCCTTCTCAGAGATGTATTTGTCAAAGGATTCTTTATACCGAACTGCGTGAAGGCGGCTGGAGGTTACAACCATGGCTTTTGCTTTTCCCCCAATTTTATGACGTGTGAAATGCCAGAAATGCTCAACCATGACTTCGGTCTTCTGTGCGATATTGTGCGGATGCAGACTCATGAATCGTGCCAGTGCACGCGCTGCCTTCCTTTTATCCACTTCAGGATCATCTTCAATTGATTTGATAAGGCCATAGTAGGTCTTGTATGTAGTATAGTTTTTGAGTACATCGAGGATAAATCCTTCTTCGATTGCCTGACGCATGCTGTAAAGGTGAAATGGTACCGGCTTTCCATCCGGCCCCGGATTTCCGAAGACCTCAAGTGTCTTGTATTTGGGGGTTGCGGTGAAGGCAAAGAAACTGATGTTTGGTTGTTTACCCCTCTTTGCCATCTCGCGAAGTATCTCCTCTTCGTAGTCAGGAAGATTTTCTTCTTCTGCTTTTGCTTTCGCTGCTTCTTTGATTGCAGTACCGCTAAGAACGCTCTTCAGTTCTGTTGCACTCTCACCGCCTTGCGAACTGTGAGCTTCATCGATGATGACTGCATACTTACGGGCAGGTAGGTCACCGATCTTCTCGGTCACAAATGGGAATTTTTGGAGTGTGGTGATGATGATCGGTACACCTGAGGTGAGTGCACTGGCAAGCTGTGCCGAGTTTACATCTATCTTCTGAACGACTCCCTGTTTATGTTCAAACTGGTAGATCGTGTCCTGTAACTGCTTATCAAGTACAAGACGATCTGTTATGACAATAACCGAGTCAAATACCTTCTCGTCCCTAATGTTATGAAGTGAGGCGAGACGGTGGGCCATCCATGCAATGGAGTTACTTTTGCCACTTCCGGCAGAATGCTGGATCAGGTAATTGTTACCGGTTCCTCTTTCCCTGGCATCGGCTACCATCTTTCGTACGGAATCGAGCTGATGATACCGTGGGAAGATCAACTTTTCAGTTATAACCTTCTTCTCCCCTATCCTCCTCTCTTCGATCTGAAGATGGATAAACCGTGCAACTATATCAAGAAAACTATCTCTCTTCCAGACTTCTTCCCACAGATAAGCAGTCTTGTAACCTTCAGGGTTTTCAGGGTTGCCTGCACCTCCCTCATCCCCTCTGTTGAAGGGTAGGAACCTTGTCTTTTTTCCGGATAGCTTTGTGGTCATGTAAACCTCATCCGGATCTACTGCAAAATGTACGAGTGTCCTCTTCTTAAACTGAAATATGAGCTCTCCTGGGTCACGGTCATTCTTATATTGATCCACTGCATTATACCATGTCTGACCTGTCATCGGATTTTTCAGCTCTGCGGTTGCGAGTGGTATGCCATTCAGACTCAGAACAAGATCGATCGACTTATTCGGGTCTTTCTTACTGTAGTGAACCTGACGTGTCACGGTAAGTATATTGGAATCATATAGCTTCATCGTTTCAGGATTAAGACCGCTTGCAGGGGCAAAGAATGCTACACGGAAGAGCTTTCCAAAAGATTTGAAACCATGACGCAGCACCATCAGACAACCTTCATGCTCCGAGTCAAGTGCCCGGCAGAGATCGTCAAGCAGTGTCTCTTCAGCCTTCTCTTTTTGTATATTCTTTAGATATTCCCATTCCTTTGGTTGGGTATCTTTTATAAATTTTAAAAGTACCGTCGTGTCAATACACCTATCGATGTCAAAGGCAACTTTGTCACCTCTGAGATACCCTGACTGAGTCAAAAGGTGCTCTTCAATAGCAGACTCAAAAGCGGTTTCGGAATATTTTTTTACCATTCTAACTCCCCTCGTAACTTTTCAAGGGCCACGGATTGCCCTTCTAACTCTTTAACTCCATCATTTCGGATATTAAATAATTTTATATCACTCACGACAAAACCTCCCCCCTCACATCAATCTTACCAGTCACCGCCGCCGAGATAAGGGCGGTTCGATACTCACGGAGTTTTTCTATCGATTCCTGAACTTTGGCTGAAAGCTGATCAATCCGGCCGGTTTCACGGTCGAGGAAGTCGGCGATGGCGTGTTGTTCGGTAAGGGGTGGTAAAAGAATAGGTATATTTCTTAAGATGTCTGTGTTAATTGATTCACGAGTTGAACCAACTGACTGAATTTCTACAAATGTTAACAAACACTTTGAACTAAAAGAATATAAAGAGAATTTGTTATCAATTATTGGATTTTGAATACGAAGTCGTAACATTTGACCAGATATCAACCACCCTTTTTCTCTTTCAGTACATAGAGCTATACGCCCAATACTCCCAACTCGGCTAAAAACAATATCTCCTACATTCAAACGATATTTAAACAAGCGTTCTGCATCTTCTTTAGATATTCTAGGGATATCAGTTTCGTCAATTTTTAAATCACGAACATTACAAATAAGAATCAACGGCACACCCTCATCCAAATAATCACTTGCATGAAGTTGAGCACCAAAGGGTCCAGTTTGAACTACAGAAGTATCATTTCCCTCAATTAATTTTACTCTGATAGCCTCCCACCCCTCCGGTATCTCCCCCAGCCACTCAATACCTGAATCTTTCATCGGAACATCAGGGTCTAACCCTTTGGTGACGGCATGGCTTATGAGGGCGGCACGCTTCTCCTTTAATAGTTCA
Source organism: Halobacteriota archaeon (assembly GCA_034190145.1). Classification (GTDB taxonomy): domain Archaea; phylum Halobacteriota; class Syntropharchaeia; order DAOWMC01; family DAOWMC01; genus JAXHTN01. The sequence continues at coordinate 5,312 of JAXHTN010000059.1, forward strand.
ATCTGACGCTCTTTCTTTTCTATAAGCTCGTCAATCTGGCCTGTTTGACGGTCGAGGAATTTGACAATTTCTCTTTGTTCATTCGGCGATGGATACAAGAACAATGTTTCAAGAAAATCATTATGATTAAGATCTGGAATTGTAGTTGTGCCTGCTAAAACTATTAAGTGCTGATAAATTAAAGGATTACGTAAATAATAAACCAAAAAATCTCTAAGTATAGCTGTTCTATCAAAATCTATGCGAAAAAAATTGTTATGGAACACACCATAAACATCTGTTATTACTTCACCAGTGGCGCCTGTGCGTGCTAGTAGCACGTCGTTTTTATTACACCGAACATTTGGTGGCGGGCCCTCAATATATTCTTTTGAATTATTGTTATTTTTCGCATGAATAGATTTTATAGTAATATACTCGTATCTATCATCACCTGCTTCATAAAAACGCTCACTTTGGGCTATTTGAAGTCCTTGTTTTAATCTTGAAACCCTTCGAAACTTTTTTGCATCCCACCCCTCCGGTATCTCCCCCAACCACTCAATACCTGAATCTTTGTAAGAAGGATACTGTTTCATCTTCTATCTGTCCGGTTCTTCCAGTATTTTTTTGAGATTGGTTTTGAGCTGTGGTAGGTGGGTTGTTGCGATCTGCCAGACTTCTTCTGCATCGATTCCGAAGTAATCATGTGCAACCAGATTTCTGAATCCTTTGATTTTTATCCAGTCGATATGGTTGTTAGCTTCTTTTAGCTGGTCTGTGAGTCTCTCAACCATCTCGCCGATTATGATAAAGTTCATCATGGCAGCATCGAAGTTGATCGTATGGTTAAAGAACTCATCTGCGTTCTTAAAGGAAGAGATGTACTCATCTATTTTTTCAATAGCTTCTAAGATCCCCAGAAGGTTCTGTTTGTCTTTATTCGACATACACTGCCTCATTAATGATTTCAGCCTTTGCGTACGGTTTGAGGTACTTCTCTCTTGCAATATCTACCTCTCGATCAAACTCCCTCCCGATGAATTCCCGTAGTTCCTCCTTTAGTTCGTAAATATGGGGCGTATTCTCTTCCAATTCTATAATTAGATCTATATCGCTGTCTTCTTTCTGTTCATTGTGAGCAAATGAACCGAAGAGGCCGATTTTTTTGATATGAAAATGTTCCTCCAAATAGCTCTGGTTTTGCTGAATGAATGTTAAAATATCTTCTTTAGTTATCATATCCTTGATCTCCAATAATTTCTAATATCAGTTATTTAATCTCCCCTTCCAGTCTTAAGATTTATCGCATCACCCTCTTTCAACACGAACCTGGCAATTTCCCTGGTAGTTGCAGTGTCCTTTACATATCTCCCCCAGCCACTCAATACCAGAATCTTTGTAGACAGGATACTGTTTCATCTTCACCGCCTCATCTCCATTCACCCTGTTTTTCTATCATTTGTGCTGCATCTAACACAGACAAACTCTTTTGTGTGTCATAAAACCCAAAATATAAAACACAATTACATTTGTGTGTCATGGATGAGTCAAATCATCTCCTCGAGCATACTTGCTATCTCTTTTTCGATTGTTTTCAACTCCGCCTCGATCTCGTCTAGCGGCCGGGGCGGTGTATATTTGTAGAAGTAACGGTTAAAGTTGATCTCATAGCCAACCTTGGTCTTGCTCTCATCCACCCATGCATCAGGTACATGCGGTAGAACCTCACGGGCCATATACCCCAAGATATCTTCTTTAAGGGGCACATTCTCACAATCCCGCAGTTCGGAATCTGGTTCAGGATTACCATTTTTATCGGTGCAGATATCAGCCGTCTCATCGCGCTCTGAAAGTGCCATAAGTATTGCTTTAAATAGTGATGCTTGAACCACAATTCCTGCCTCTTTAAAGGCCCTTTTCAAAAGGTGTGTGAACTCATCACGATTCTTTAAGACATCATCTGAAGAGAGTTTCTTTAGTACATTCAAAATATTTTGTTGGAATCGTTTACCCTCGGATATTTCAGCTTCGGCTGCTGCTGCGTCCTTGCGTTTCTTGCTTGTTGCAAGATTCACAAACGCTTTTGATTCTTCAAGACTTCCTATGCGCTCCTTTGTAAAGGCAAAGTTAAGACGAAGAGGACGTTCAACAGTGATCCGGTGGTAGCCAAAATCAGAGTTATCAAATATCTTAACATACTCCCCCTCCCCGAAATCACCGTAAAGACGAGTGATCTCATCACGCTGTTTATCCCTTATCTCATTACGTTTGTTACCGAGGCTCTTTCTCATCTTTGAAAAGAAGCTTGTGGCATCTATGAGCTGTATTTTTCCTTTCCTTTCTTTTTCCTTGCGGTTGGTGATGATCCATAAATAGGTGGATATACCGGTATTGTAAAATAACTGATCGGGGAGGGCAACGATTGTCTCAAGCCAGTCGTTCTCTATGATCCACTGACGGATGTTACTTTCACCCGATCCTGCTGCACCTGTGAATAAAGGCGATCCGTTGAAGACGATTGCCAGACGTGTTCCACCATCCTCCGGGTCTTTCATCTTACTTATCATATGCTGCAAGAAGAGAAATGATCCATCGTTGATACGTGGCAGACCGGCACCAAAACGGCCTCCGAAACCCTGCTCATCATACTCTTTCTTTATAAAATCCGCCTCTGGTTTCCACTCAACCCCGAAAGGGGGATTTGCAAGCATATAATCGAACCTCTTACCATGCATATGATCATCGGTAAAACTGTCCCCAAAGCAGATGTTATCAAGGCTCTGGCCCTTGATCATCATATCCGATCCACAGATTGCAAAAGCCTGATCATTGTAATCCTGTCCGAAGACTTCAAGGCGTGAGTCCGGGTTAAGTTCACGAACATACTCCTCGGAGACCGAAAGCATACCACCGGTTCCACATGCAGGATCAAAAAGAGTCTTGACAATACCCTTCACAGTCAACACGTCGCTATCGGGGGCAAAGATCAGATTTACCATCAAACGTATAACTTCACGTGGAGTAAAATGATCTCCTGCTTCTTCATTACTCGCCTCATTAAAACGCCTGATAAGCTCCTCGAAGATATACCCCATCTCGATATTATCAACCACGTCAGGATGCAGGTCAATATCACAGAACCTGGATACAAGCAAAAACAGCCGGTTGGCCTTATCAAGTTTGACGATATGCTCCTCAAAACCAAAATGCTCGATAATATCACTGGCACTGCCGGAAAAACCCTTGATATAATTAATCAGGTTTGCAGCGATATTATCAGGGTCATCTTTGAGTCTTTCAAAGGTGAACCGGCTCGTGTTATGAAAACTCTGTCCGGCCACCTTATTAAGAATCGGTTCAAGATTCTTGAGATTTCCACCCTGCAAATTCTCATACCGGGCAAGCACATCATCCTTGGTGGGCTCAAGCACACAGTCAAGCCGCCGTAAAACCGTCATAGGGAGCATAACATCTTTGTACTGGTTTGGGCGATAAGGCCCACGCAACAGATCCGCAACAGACCATATAAAACTGACTTTTTCACTGAAATTGTTCATAATATCCTGACCTTTACCTTATTGGGAGTTGGGTACTTTCTGATAAATTCTGTTTATTGATATATTTATACTTTTGTCAAAAAGGGGAAAATAGATACGTAAAACTTGGAAGGTAAACTCTCAGAGATTGAACCCCCCATCGGATGGGAAGCTTTCCTGCGGGTTGTGAGTGATATGTTCAATAACCAAACAGAAAAAGGTGGCAGGCCAAACATTGATGAAGTTATCATGATAAAGATGCTCGTGCTACAGCAGTGGCATGGCCTCTCTGATCCGGAGCTTGAGAGACAGGTTGCAGATAGGATATCCTTTCGCAAGTTCCTCGGATTTCCTGAAACAATACCCGATTACTCAACAGTATGGCTTTTCAGAGAGCGGTTGATAGATTCCGGCAATGATAAAGCGATATGGGATGAACTGCAAAGACAGCTGGACTGCATGGGCCTGAAGGTGAAACAGGGTGTAATCCAGGATGCAACCTTCATCACTTCTGATCCGGGTCATGCCAGGGCGGATATACCTCGTGGTGATGAAGCAAAGACACGAAGAAGCAGAGATGGGACATGGGTGAAGAAAGGCAACAGATCATTCTTTGGGTATAAAAAGCACACAAAATCAGATAAGGACTTCGGCCTTATCAGGGATATTGAGACAACAACTGCTTCAGTCCACGATAGCCAGATCGATCTCTCTGAGAAGGGGGAGGTTGTATACAGGGATAAGGGTTATTTTGGCATCAAACCCAAAGGTTACGATGCAACAATGAAAAAGAATGTGAGGGGGCATAGGATAGGTATCAGAGATAAACTGCGCAACAGAAGGATAAGCAGGAAGAGGTCTCCTGGAGAACGGCCTTATGCGGTGATAAAGAATGTATTCAAATCTGGCCATGTAAAGGTTACAACGGTGGAAAGGGTACATGTAAAGATGATATTTACTGCTTTATGCTTCAACCTGTATCAACTATTGACCCTGAAGAAACAAGGAGTGGTATAGCGGGAGCTATCTATGTTGATTGGAGAAATTGGGTGAAACGCGGTGTAATGAGGTAAAACGGGAATGGTGTTTTTTGAAGGTGTGGGATATCTTATGTGGTGCGTGTGAAAAATGGGTTATTCGAAGTTCACTATTGTAACCATTGTCATAGTTGGTTTGTCGAGACTTCAAATACTCCACTTTACCGTAAACAATTGTCTGAAGACGAGATCATAGTCATTTGCAAGCACCTGGTTGAAAAGAACGGCATAAGAAGTATTGAAAGGATCACAGGCCACCATAGGGATACAATAGGTAGATTGCTTGAAGATATGGCCGAGCATGCGGAAAAGATGAATGAGTATCTCATACATGATATTGGACTCACCCCCTTCGAATGCGATGAAC
>JAXHTN010000006.1:0-21963 GCA_034190145.1 Halobacteriota archaeon
AGAAGGAGTATGAAGGGAGCGGAATAGGACTTTCTGTCTGTAAGAAGATCGTTGAGAGGCACGGAGGACGGATATGGCTTGAATCGGGGCCTGAGAGTGGGACGACATTTTATTTTACAATACCAAAGATTAGGGGTGATAGAGATTAGGTTGAACTCTTATCATTCCTTATTTCGTGAAGAAGATAAGGTAGATGACTTAAGAATAGAGCTCCAAAACGCAAAGATTTACCTTGATTTAGCAGATTGCCTTTTCGTTGCCACTGATACTGACCATAATATTATATTTGTTAATGAAAAGGCCTGTAGAGTTCTAGAACTATCAGAAGAAGATATTATTGGGAGAAATTGGTATGGTATGTTCATCTCGGATGAGGCAAGGATAAGGGTAGAGAAAGAGTTTCAAAATCCTTTCTTGATAAGTAGAGATGAGGTTCATTTCATTGAAGATACCATTGAAGGACCAGACGCAGAGGAGAAGTCTATATTTTGGAGTCGTAAGGTAATAAAAGATGATTATGGGGATAATATCGGAATCATAAATACAGGGGAAGACATAACATGTCAAAGGCTTATTAATAACGATCTAATTGATATTCAACAAAAATATAACACTTTATTTGAAAATAAGATAGAAGGAGTCCTTATTTTTGATGCCCAAACGATGAAGATAGTATCTGTAAACCAAACCGCCGTAGAACTTTACGGATACCGCGATAAAGAAGAAGCAATTGGGAAAAGTCCGCTTGATTTTATCCCTGAGGAAGATAAAGCTACTGTCTTTAAAGATATCACAAACGAACTGTTCAAAAAGAATCTAAAAAAAGTTAGAGTGTACAGAACAGTAACAAAGGATGGTAATGAGAGATGGATCGAGGTATACGGCAGTAGGATCGAATTTGAGGGTAAATTGGCAGGTCTGGTCATATTTAAAGATGTAACAGAAAGGAAGCATTTCGAAGATGCACTATGTGAATCAAAGAAGAGATATGAAAGCATCGTAGAAGGAGCAAACGATGGCATTATTATTCTCAGAAAAGATCTGAAGATAGTTTATAGCAATAAAAGAGCAGCCAATATGTTTGGCTATAATATTGAAGAGATGCTTGAAGTCAATTTACTGAAAGTGGTCTGCCCAAACTCTTTAAAAGAGGCGTTGAATATATTTAAAAGTCGAATGGCTGAGGAGGATACAGCTTCAAATTACAATATTAATGTATTCCATAAAGATGGTCATGTTGTTCCAGTAGAAGTGAGTAGCGCTAAGACTGAGTATGGGGGTAAACCGGCTGACATAGTCTTTGTTCGTGATCTTTCAGAACGCAAGCAAGGAAGAGTGATATTTGAAGAATTAAAAGATAGTTATCAGGCCCTTATTGAGAATTCTCCGGATATAATAGCCCAATTCGATGAAAAAGGGAAAATAATTACTGCTAACAACAAAGCAGCAGAATTTCTAAATTTACCCTTGGATGGGATGATCGGCTCTAAGATCTCCGAAGTGTTGCCGAAAGAGTTGATTAAAAACGGTTTTAAATTGATGTTTAAAGTGATCGGAAGTGATGAACCAAGTTCATATGAAGATTATGTAAACGGAAGATACTATCAGATCTATTTAACACCGGTCGAGACCGCAGGTATGAGGAGGACTTATCAGTTTATCGCTCACGACATAACCGACAGAAAAGATGTGGAAATGGAAGCTTTGTCCAGTAAAAGGGAACTTGAGGATATAATGGACAGTATGATCGATTCGGTGTTTATAACGTCCCATAAAGGAACGATTACTAATGTCAATGGCTCAGCCGCATCGCTTTTAGGATATAAAAAAGAAGAACTGATCGGATCCTTCCCCACAATGATTATTGGTAAAGATTCCATCTCATCATTCTTTGATAATCTCAAAAAATTACAGGTAGGCACTAATTTAGAATCGTTGGAATTAACAGCTAAAAGAAAAGATGGTTCAGAGGTCCCAGTCAGCGTTAATATCTCTTTTACAACTGATCTTGAGGGAAAGCCGGATAAATTGGTCGTTGTTTTACGAGACATAACCGAACGCAAAAGATATGAGAAGCGGCTGAAAGAGACGCTGGATGACTATAAAGACTCCATGGGGGAGCTTGAACAGTTCACCTTTATAGCATCACATGACCTGCAGGAACCTCTACGCATGGTGGCAAGTTTTGTTCAACTCTTGTCGTTGCGATATAGGGGCAGATTTGATTCCGATGCTGATGAGTACATAGACTATGCCGTCGAAGGTGTAAAACGTATGAAGGGGATGGTCGATGATTTGATGGCTCTATCAAGTATCGGTACCACAAATAAATCATTAAAGCCTGTTGAGTGTGAAAAGGCCCTCGATTTGGCAATTTTTGCTCTTGATACAAAGATAGAGGATAGTGGAGCAATAATTTTGCGTGAACCGTTGCCAATTATAATGGGGGACAATTCTCGTCTCATAGAGCTCTTTTCCAATCTGATAATTAACGCCATCAATTATAGAGGGTCAAAATCGCCGCGTATTCACATATCTTCTGAAGAAAGAGAAGGTGACTGGGTCTTCTCGGTAAAGGATAATGGTATTGGAATTGATCCGGAAAATGTTGAACACATCTTTAAGATATTTAGGCGTATGGACAAGAGAAAATCGGGGACTGGAATCGGACTTGCGACATGTAAGAGGATTGTACAGCATCACGGAGGAAGGATTTGGGTAGAATCAGAGCTAGGAGTAGGAACAACAATCTATTTTACAATTCCGGTGAGGGAACAACATGATTAAAGAGATCGTACATAAGGGCTATGATAAGGTACTGATAATTGATGATTCAAAATATATTTTAAAGACTGTAGAGGCATTACTTGAGGATGAAGGTTATGTAAATTCAATCTCAGCAAGCTCGGGAGAAGAAGGTATCGCTATTGCCAGAAGTGAGATACCTGATCTGATTATTCTTGACGTCATGATGCCAGGTGATGATGGTTATAAGATCTGTAAAAGATTAAAAGAGATAAAAGAGACCTCTCATATCCCTATAATAATGCTTACAGCAAGAAACTCGATAAATGACGTTAAAAGGGGTTTTGATGCAGGTGCAGTTGATTATATCGGTAAACCATTTGAAAGAAATGAATTTGTCGCTCGTGTAAAGTCTGCACTTCTATTGAATGAATTTAAAAATAGTAATAAGGATAAAAATGATAAAAATTATGCAATTTTTCAAAAAAACCAAGCAACAATTGATCGTCTAAATTATGACCTGCGAAAAGATCGATTTAAAGATAGGATTAATCCCAATGATTACGGACGGATAGATTACGACGTCGAAGGTGTAAAACGTATGAGGGGGATGATCCACGATCTGATGGATCTTTCAAGCATAAGTGCAATAGGTAGATCATTAAAACCCGTAGAGTGTGAAAAGGTTCTTGATCATGTTATTTCATCTCTTGATGCTCAGATAGAAGATAGTGGGGCAATAATTTTGCGTGAACCGTTGCCAGTTATAGTGGGGGATACTTCTCAGCTCATAGAGCTCTTTTCCAATCTGATAACCAACGCCATCAATTATAGAGGATCAGAATCACCACGTATTCAGATATCTTCTGAAGAAAGAGGAGGAAACTGGGTCTTCTCAGTCCGGGATAACGGTCTCGGAATTGACCCAGGTGATAAAGAACGCATCTTCAAGATATTTAGGCGCTTTGACAAGAGACGATCAGGTAACGGGATTGACCTTGCGACCTGTAAAAAGATTGTACAACACCACAGTGGCAGAATATGGGTGGAATCCCAGCCAGGAGAAGGAACAACATTCTACTTTACAATTCCGGTGATGAAGGGAGAGAAAGATGAAAGGTGATGATTGTGGGCACGATGGCCTTATCACAATGGATGCAAACAGTACAAATGACCTCCTTATACGAGGTTATACCCTGGCTGAAAAGTATCTCGTTGATAAAGAGACTGCTATTGTTGCCATCGATTCCGACCAAAAGATACAATATATCAACAGATATGGATTGGAATTACTACGTTATACTTTAGACGATCTTTTTCAATGTAACTGGTCCGATCTATCTGTTTCGGTTGAGAGAGGAGAAGAGACAGAGATATTACTTGCTAAAATTTTAGAGAGCCCCTCGGAAGGTAGTATAGTTTACAAAGATACCTTATCGACCAGGGATGGTAAGACTAAGCGCTTTTCATGGCGAATTACTGCAGTTTTGGACGATTCGGGTGGTGCAGTCGGAGCGATACTCGCAGGGGAAGTTATCGATGGGCCTTTGTATGGTGATGAAGCCGTGTATTCAACCATCGTTAATGGAGGAAGTGACGGCGTAATAATTGTGAAAGATCTGAAGGTTGTTTTTGCCAATCAGAAGATAGCAGAAATTACGGGTTATGGATTGGAAGAAGTTGATAAGATAAACCTAAAAGAGATAACACCGCCTGAGCACTATAAAAGGGCTGCTTCCAGGTTCATTCGGAGGATGAAAGGGGAGGATTTACCCCCGGCCCTGGAGATGGAAATATTTCATAAAGACGGTCATAGGATCCCAATTGAGCTTAATAACTCAAGGATTGAATATGGCGGAGGACCAGCAAGCGTCATTTATATCCGGGATATATCTGATAGAAAAAAGGCAGAAGAGGGTGCAAAAAAGAACAAAGAGATGTATAAATTTCTCTATGACAACAACCATGCTATAAATCTAGTTATCGGGTCAAATGGAACAATCTTGGATCTCAATCCTGCAGCTGTCAGACTACTCGGATATGACCAAGAAGAGATCATTGGTAAAAATGCACTTGAGTTTGTCAGCCCCTCTCAACGGAGGTCTGCTTTTGTGAATATGGTAAAAACCTTACGTGGAGATACCATTCCAAGCATTGAGCTTGAAGTCATTACCAAGTATGGTACCTCTACACTTCTATTTGCAGAGGGAAATACTGTCAGATTTGAAAAAAATGGATATCTAGGTACCATAATTAGTGGAATAGATATAACTGAACGCAAGAAAGCAGAAGAAAGCTTATTAAGGAGTAAAGAGCAATATAGCCTACTTGCAGATAACCTGAAGGACGTTATCTGGAGCATGGATATGGAACTTAAGATCAACTATATGAGCCCATCCTCAAAGGAATTGTTTGGTATAGCTCCTGAAGATGCAATTGGGAAATCGATGATGAATCTGATGCCAAAGAAATCGACTGAGTCGATGGTGAGAGGTATCAAAAAGAATCCAGGTTTATTAAAAACCGTAATGGAGATGCTGTCAAGAAGTATAAACTCAACAGAGGTTATTGAACGATCGGACCTTCTTTCAAAACCATTAGAATATGAATATTATTGCCCTGATGGTAAAAAAATCTACGTCAGTTCAACTATGAATCTTATTATTAATTCAGAGGGTAAAGCCGTCGGAATTTGTGGTATCACACGGGATATCTCTGATCTTAAAAGATCGGAGAAAGGACTGAAAGAGGCACTACATAATTTACGAAGGTCCAATCAAGAGCTTGAGCAGTTGACCTATATTGCTTCGCATGACTTGCAGGAGCCTCTGAGGATGGTGGCAAGTTTTGTTGGAATGCTTTCAATCCGCTACAAAGATAAACTGGATTCTGAAGCAATAGATTTTATAGACTATGCAATTGATGGCGTAAAACGGATGAGAGATATGGTCGACAATCTGATGGCTTACTCGAGTGTTGTAACCAAAGGAAGTCCATTTGAATCGGTAGATTGTGATATGATACTCGATCGTACACTTAAAAACCTGGTGCTAAGTATTAATGAGTCTGAAGCGGTTATAACGTCTGATAAGTTACCACAATTGTGGGGAGATCCTACACAGATAGCAATTGTATTCAAGACACTTATCGAGAATGCAATCGAGTATCGTAGTAAAGAGAGGCCGATCATCATAATCTCTTCAGAAAGACTAGATGGCAACTTCATTTTTAAAATAAAAGATAACGGAATAGGAATAGAACCTAAAAACCTAGAAAAGGTCTTTGAGCCTTTCAAACGCATGAATAAGAAAAGATCCGGCACCGGAATTGGGCTTGCGATCTGTGACAGGATAATTCAGCATCATGGTGGGAGGATTTGGGTAGAATCGGAATCTGGCAAGGGTTCAACGTTTTACTTTACAATTCCGGATAAAGGAGGGGATAAAGATGAATGAGGAACATTTGAAACCAATAGAGATTCTTCTTGTTGAGGATAATCCTGGCGACGTTAGGTTGACCCAGGAGGCATTCAAGGAAGGTAAGATTAAGAACAATCTATATGTGGCAAAAGATGGTATCGAGGCGATAGAATTTCTAAGGCATCAAGGTGAATATTCTGATTCACCTCGCCCTGACTTGATTCTATTGGATCTGAATATGCCAAGAAAGAGTGGTAAAGAGGTTCTAGAAGAGGTTAAAGCAGATGAGGAGCTAAGGCGTATCCCTGTTGTAATCCTAACCACTTCCAAAGCAGAAGAGGATATATTCAGATCATATGACCTACACGCAAACTGTTTCATCACAAAACCGGTGGATATGGATCAGTTTATTGAAGTTGTAAAGTTTATTGAATGCTTCTGGTTCACTGTTGTGAGGTTGCCGACAAGATGACTGAAAAAAAGATCGAATCCGGAGGTTCTCTTCTGCTGATTGAAGAGTCTGATGACGGCAAGCAAAAAGATGAGTGGAGCATTGCTCAGAAGTATCTCGATTTTACAAAAGAAATTATTGTTGCAATCGATCTTGATGAGAATATAACTCATATCAACAGAACTGGATGCGAGATCTTAGGTATATCAGAAGAAGACGTCATCGGTGAGAACTGGTTTGAATTATTTATCCCGGAATCTAGAATAGAAGATGCAAGATCTTACTTCAGAAGATTGATCTTTGAAGATGGATATCATTCGGAACATTTTGAATGTCCCGTCCCAGGAAATAAGGGTAACGAAAGGATAATTTCATGGCATATCGTTGCCCTTGCAGATGAATCCGGTAATGCAATAGGTATACTTGCATCAGGGGATGATATCACAGAACTAGAGGTGATGAAGGGTGAGTTATCACAACAGAAGGCGTATACTTCAAGTATTCTTGATAATGCACCTGATATGGTACTCGTTCTTGATAAAAAATGGAAGATAACCTATGCAAACAACACTCTCACAAAATTTGCGGGAATGGAAATTGATGATGTTATCGGGAGAGGCATAATGGGTGTTGTAAAGGAAGCAGGGATCCTTAACAACAAATCCATTCAGACATTGGCTGTACGTATGAAAGAGTGGTTACAGACGGGAAGACCGATATCCGACATTGAACTGGAGGCGATTAATGGGGATGGTGAAGAAGTAACCGTATGCTATTCCACATCTGTTATAAATGGCGAGGATGGGGATGTTATTGGTGAGGTTGTAATAATTCGTGATATCACCGAATCGAAGAGGGCTAGTGAGGCGATTATAGAGAGCGAGGCAAGATATTCTTCACTCGTGGAACTTAGCCCGGATACTATTTTGGTGATCAGTGAAGGAAAAATTGTCTTCTGCAACAGCCAATATTACAAGATGCTAGGTATTGAAGATTATGATGTCATTGGAAAGAGCGTCTTTGAACTTCTCAATGGAATGATGAGAGATTCTCTTGCCGTATTGACAAAAGATGAAAGGCGAAAGATCGTAAAAAACCTTATAGATGCAGCCAGAGGTGTCGTTGAATCACGTACATATCGGATTCCCGCGAGAAGGTCCACAGGCGAGACGATATGGGTCGAGATATATGTTACTCCAATCACCTATAAAAAGAAGACTGCTGAGATGATCCTCATACGAGATATCACTGAGAGCAAAAGAGTTGAAGAGATCACAAAGATAGAGCGTCAGAAGTATCAGGATGTTGTGGAAAACATTTATGAAGGCCTATTTAATATGGATCTGGAAGGTAGGGTTAGATTCATTAATCCAGAGATCGCTGAAAAGGTTACCGGATATGACATAGATGAGATTGAAGGAAAACCCCTTACAATGCTTTCACCAAAAAAAGAGATGCCTATGGCTGTATCCATGCTTCAAAAAGTTATTAATGGGGAACCAGTTCGCAATTTAGAGACGGTGCTTAAGAAGAAGGATGGTACTATCGTTCCTTTCCTCATGTCTCTTACACCCAAGATGAAGGACGGTAAAATGTATGAGATATTCGGCGTTGTAAATGATATTAGTGATAAGAAGAACGCCGAAGAGAGAGCAAGGGTCGTACAGGAGCGGTATAAGACGGTAGTTGAAAATATTGGAGAAGGACTATTTATACAAGATTCATTTGGAGTCATAAATTACGTCAATCCGGAGATAGAGAAGATAACTGGCTACAGTGCAGGTGAACTGATCGGATCTAACTTTACAGATCTTCTGTCAAGAGATGTTCGCAAGATCATACTACCTAGCCTCGCCAGACTCATTAAAGGGGAGACACTGCATAATCTAGAGATCAATTTTACAAGAAAAGATGGAAATGAGATATTTATAGAGATTACTATAACACCATATCTAAAGAAAGGTAAAATTACAGAGATAACGGGCGTTATTCGAGATATAACCGAGAGGAAGAAGTCAGAAGAAATTTTAAATAAGACTTTATCCGATCTCACGCACACCAATAAAGAACTTGAGCAGTTTGCATATGTTGCTTCTCATGACTTACAGGAGCCTCTCAGAATGGTGGGTAGTTATGTTCAACTCATCTCCCGTAGGTATAAAGGTAAGTTAGACGAGGATGCCGACGAGTTTATCGAGTATGCTGTTGACGGAGCCAGACGTATGCAGAATATGATCAACGACTTACTCACCTATTCACGCGTTGGGACAAGAGGAAGTCCATTTGAGCAAATAGACTGCGAAATGGTCATAGAAAATGTAACCATGGATCTTTCGATACTTATCGAGGAGAATAACGCATTGCTAACACATGATCCTCTGCCTGTGGTTTGGGCTGATGAAGTACAACTTATACAGTTATTCTCTAATCTTATTGGAAATTCGATTAAGTATCGCCGTGCAGACGATCCAAAGGTGCATATTTCGGTAGAAAAGAGATGCGATGAGTTTATATTTTCTTTACGGGACAACGGAATTGGAATAGATCCGTTATATAAAGATAATATATTCAATGTCTTTAGTCGCATGGATAAAAGACAATCTGGTACTGGAATTGGTCTTGCAGTTTGTATGAAGATAGTTCAGCGTCATGGTGGCAGAATGTGGGTTGAATCTGAGATAAATAAAGGATCAACATTTTATTTTACAATTCCAACTAAAAGGAGATTTGATAATGGAAAATAACATGAATAGACCAGTTGAAATACTACTTGTGGAAGATAACCCTGGTGATGTGAGATTGACACAAGAAGCATTCAATGAAGGTAAGATAAAGAATAATCTTCATATTGTTGGGGATGGTATTGAAGCTTTAAAATTTTTAAGAAATGAAGGGGATTATGCGAATGCTCCACGACCGGATCTTGTGCTTCTGGATCTGAACATGCCAAGGATGGGAGGTAGAGAGGTTCTTGAGAATATGAAAGCAGATAGCGTTCTGAAAAGTATCCCAGTGGTAATTCTTACCACTTCGGAAGCCGAGCAGGATATACTCAAATCTTATGATCTTCAAGCCAACTGTTATATCACAAAACCAGTAGATATAGTTCAATTTTTTGAGATAATTCATTATATTGAAGATTTTTGGTTCGCAGTCGTGAGATTACCGAGGGGTTAATATGACCGAGAGTAACACTACAAGAGTTCTATTAATAGAGGATAATCCTGGTGACGCGCGTCTGATAAAAGAGATGTTAAGGTTTAGCAATACAACGAAGTTTGAACTTACTCAAGTTGAGAGTATCGACAAGGCTTTTAAGACTCTTGAAAATGGCTCTTTTGATATAATTCTCTCGGATCTTGGACTTCCTGACAGTTGGGGGCTTGATACTTTTCACAAATTACACATACATGTCCCCAAGGTTCCAATAATTGTGCTTACGGGCCTAAATGACGATGTTACAGGTACAAAAGCGGTGCGCGAAGGTGCTCAAGATTACCTTATAAAAGGGCAGGTGGATGGTGATATTCTTATAAGAGCAATCTATTATGCCATAGAAAGAAAGAAGAGTGATGAAGCGTTGAGGGAGAGTGAGGAGAAGTATTCGGCACTCGTTGAGTTGAGTCCTGACGGAATCATTCTGTTGCAAGCTGGAAAGGTGATATTCGCAAACAACAGCATCTATAAGCTCTTTGATACCGAAGAATCAGATTTAATAGGTGGAGATGTATTTAAACTGATGAATGGATCTTTTAAAGTGTCTGTTGAAGCATTAAATGAAAATGATAGGGAAATGGTTATAAAAAACTTGTCAGATGCAGCAAAAGGGAAAGTAAAAGCGAGAACATATCGATTACCTTCAAAAAATAAGTCTGGAGATATAATTTGGATTGAAGTACATGTCACTCCGATTATGTATAAGGGAATAACTTCGGAACTGATTTTATTTAAGGATGTCACCGAACAAAAGGAAGCAGAACAATCCATAAAAGAGAAGAATAAAGAGTTGCAGGATCTGGGAAATAAACTGCAAGAACTCAACCTCAATCTCGAAAAGAAAGTTAAAGAGAGAACAAGAGAGGTAGAAAATCTTCTGAAACAAAAGGATGAGTTTGTTAATCAGCTTGGTCATGATCTTAAAAGCCCACTTACTCCTCTCGTGACACTTCTACCAATCATTGAGGAAAGAGAGAATGATTCTGAACTTAAAGAACTACTCGGAATCAGTATTGAGAATGTCAATTTTATGAAGGAGCTTGTAATAAAGACACTCTCACTTGCAAAGTTGAATGCACCAAATACAAAGTTCAATATAGATGAGGTAAAGCTCTCAGAAGAGATTACATCGATCCTATATACCAAACAACACATATTTATTGAGAGGGGTATATCAACCGAAAATAAGGTTCCAGAAGGTCTTATCCTAAAAGCAGATAAGTTAAGGCTCGATGAGCTATTCAACAACCTGGTAACAAACGCAATCAAGTATAGTGACGAGGGCGGTTCCATAAAGATAGAAGCAGAAGAAGATGGTGATTTTATCAAAGTTTCTATCAAGGATACCGGCGTTGGTATGACAGAAGAACAGTTGAGTCATATCTTTGAAGAGTTTTATAAGGTCGATCCTTCAAGGCACGATCTTGATTCATCCGGTCTTGGACTTTCCATATGTAAACGAATAGTCGAGAAGCATGGAGGGAAGATATGGGCCGAGAGTCCCGGGGAAGGTAAAGGCACAACATTCTATTTCACGATACCTGCCTTAAAGAAAGAAGAGGAAGAGATGATAGTCCTTGCCCATTAAAACTGGTTGTTTATCAAACCATTTATCATCTTGATTCTCATACTCCTCTTATGCTTTCAAACCTTGATGATATAAATATAAAAGAGCTCTCTGATATTTATGATTCTGAAAACAAGGATACTTTCATTACACTTTTTCTAAACATTGATGACTACGACGGTAAATTTATTGAAAAAAGGAAAAAATCATGTATATCTGTTCTGAAGGGGAAAAAGGATCTCCTCGACAACTTTAACAGAACCATAAAGATGATTGAAGGATATCTTGTTAAGATGGGAAGGGAGAATGATCTGAAGGGACTTGCACTCTTTGCTTCTCATAAAAACAACTTTTTCGCGGCGTATGAATTGATGATCCCATTTGAAGACCTGATGGTTGTAGACACCTCACCATACATCAGACCATTAGTGCAATTGATCGATGAGTATGAAGCATTCGGACTTGTTCTTCTTGATAGTCATAGGGCAAAGGTCTATGTCGTCTCTTCAGGTATAATCGAGGTTGAAGAAGAGATGGTTAGTGATATCATGAATAAGCACAAGAAAGGGGGATGGTCGCAGGCTCGTTTTCAGAGATTAAGGGAGGGTGCGATAGATCACTTTTTAAAGGAAGTCAGAGAAGATGCGGAAAAGATCTTCAGTGATGAAGATATAAAGAGAATTGTTATAGCCGGTTCGGGTAATGCGAAAAAGAAGTTTGTAGATATGATCTCAGCTGGTATTAAATCGAAGGTTATTGATGTTATCGACGTCAACTTTAATGAAGCAGAGGGTAAACTAATCTCAAGAGCAGAAAAAAAATTCTTTGAGGATGGGAAGAAGAGAAGTGATGAGAATATTGAGAAATTAAGGGAAGAGATCCTCAAAGATGGACTTGCTGTCTACGGCCCAAAAGAGACGTTAAATGCAGTTAAAAATGGTCAAGTTGATATGCTTCTTGTAAGAAAAGGTCTCAAGGTCAGGGGATGGATCTGTGAGAAGTGCCAGTCTGTAGGTCAAGGAATTGCAAATTTTTGTCCGAACTGTGAGAGTGTAACTTCAGAAGTCGACGTGATCGAAGAGATCATCGAGTTCGCTAAGAGAAAAGAGACTGAAATAGATTTTGCAAGCGACAATCAGATTCTTGCGGAGCTTGGGGGAATTGGCGGACTCTTGAGATACAAATAAAAAAAGAAAAAATGGTGTTTCACTCTTAATGAAGCACCTCATAGCCAGATAAACGTGAGACATGGTTTGATAGATAGATACCATCGTTTAGACTAACGATACTGTCTCCATCTACGTCAACAATTCCACCTTCGATTGACTCACACCCTGGAATTCCAAGTGCATGGTTCATCAGATATGTCGCGTCATCGATATCAACGGTATCGTCTCCATTTACGTCTCCATTTAACAAAATCGTAACCGGAATACCCTGTGATGTTACCAAATCACCATTTGAGTTTTTTGCATCGATGTATATTGTAAAAGTTACTCCGGTTTCCATTCCTATGGGTGCGTTTATTGAGTAACTCCAGACATTATCTCCTTCGTATTCCATACTAGTGCGACCACCTGTATAACTGTATATTTCTACACTGTCAATCTCATAGTTGGAATCTGTAACCGTAGCAGTTATATGTGCTGTCTCACCCCATGCTGGGTTATTATCTGTATCTATTGGAATAGTAGATGGATTCGAAACGACATTGGTTAAAACAAGTCCTCCTGGATTCGGAGTTGGCGTTGGTGTAGGTGTGGGAGTTGGTGTAGGTGTGGGAGTTGGTGTAGGTGTGGGAGTTGGTGTAGGTGTGGGAGTTGGTGTAGGTGTGGGAGTTGGTGTAGGTGTAGGTGTAGGATTCCCGCCACTATAAATGGCGCCCATATCAACGCCATCTTCACCTGTACCTATACATGGTGAATTTGATTGTAAGTAGAAATTGCCATTTTCTGCGTCAACAAACTTTGGATCAGAAGATATGCTTCCTGTTCCTTTTGAAACTCCATTATAGTTGCCGTTTGCGTTGTTATAGACGTCGTTGTATGTTGAAGAAACAGTTCCAGCAGTGCGTCTTATACCGTAACCGCTGTTGCCTGTTATTATGTTGTTTTTGATATCATATGTACCATCCAAATCAATATACAATCCATCTCCTTTGAAATGTTTATTGTCACGATTACCATAAAATACATTGTTATGTATAGTTAACCTGTGAACTCCAAGCCCTTCCTTAAAATAGTCTTCTGAATAGAATCCCGGAGCATTATTATTGTGTATAATATTATTAGAGATTATTGCGTTTGTGTTTGTTTTAGCAGGATCATAAAAAATTGCTCTTTTTGATGTTTCAGTAATACTATTTCCTGTAAATTCCAAGTTAGTAAAAGCATATTGCATCCATACACCGGACTCACATCCAATCAAATCATTGTTACGTATAGTTACACCATGAGCAGATTTTACATTTATGTTACCGTTAGCTCCACTAGAATCAAGTATATTGTTCTCGACAACAATATCATTTGAATTTCTATTCATATCTGTGCCGAAACTTGCGTAACCTTTCTTGTTATAATTATCTCCAATATATACATGTTCAGTATAACAAACACCCCCTATAGAAGATCCAAATATTTCATTATTAGTAAAATATACATTACTGCTCCTCGCATCAGTCCCACCACCAGTTGGATTTATTGCCATAATAGAACGAAGACCATTCTCCACATATAGATTCTTTATTGTAAATTTTTCCACATTCCAAGCCTCAATAAAACGATTATTATTCCAATCAAATGGCACTTTACCATCAACCTTAAAACCATCAAATGTTATACCTGTAAGTTTTGGTAAATTATCCCAGTCATCTTCAGCTTCGGGGTTTAAATGAGGGATTTCAAAAACATTGAAACTATTATCAGTATTCCTTATCACTGAATTGTGAGTGCCAAGAATTACGACATTACTTTTGTCAATACAAATTGTGCTACTTACTTCATGTACTCCTTCTCCAAGTTCAATCACTCCACCTTCAGCTGGTAAGTTATTAATCGCCGTCTGTATCGATTGTCCTGGGTCAACTGTGATGGTTACTGCACTTACCCCACCCACAGATGCAATTAACACAATCAAACTTATTACAACAAAGTTCAATCTTAGAACTACATTTCCACGATTGCCTGTACCTTGGTATCCAATCAAACCTTTATCAATCATATCAAATTTTCCCTGAAATGTAATGATTCCACATATGCATTTTCTTTTGACTAATGGAACATTAAGACATGTATATTATGAACACTCCTTAAACCTTATGAACATGAATTTTGAAAAGGTCATTATGCCGATTATGACATCTATCATCTGTAAGTCCTTTTTTAATTTATACCGCTCTCCAACGTGGAAAGTTTATTAATGATTTAAGAAGAGTATAAGGATGTTGGAATATCTGAAGTATAGAGGGGATTTACATATTATTTAGAGGATGAGGAAATTAAAATAATTAGTCGGACTCTTTTAATTGTTAGATAATGGGTTTATTTGATGAGCACAGTAAAGAGAGTTGCAAGGAATACAAGCATTGTGATGGGGGGTAATGTCTTTTTTAGACTTATATCATTCTTCGTTACAATATATCTTGCAAGATACCTTGGAGTCGAGGTCTGGGGTAAATATAACTTTGCCTTTGCATATCTTGCGCTTTTTAGCATCATTACGGATCTAGGACTGCAAACTATTCTTGTCAGAGAGATGTCACGAGGCGAACTCAATATACCTAAGCTGATTGGAAACTCATTGATTATCAGATCAATATTAACATTTTCCGCTGTCGGTTTGTCGATACTAACAATATCCTTATTACCCTACCCTGTTGACACTACCACATATGTGTATATTGCAGCTTTCACTGTTTTGTTTATCTCATTCAGCGATTTTTACCGCACAATATTCGAAGTAAATCTAAGAATGGAATACAACATGATCGCTAAGATAACAAATAGGGTTTTATCAGCCGCTCTGATTTTTTATATAATTTTTATAATTGAAGGGACAGTCACTCAGATATTACTCGTATTGGTTCTCTCTGAGGGCGTGAAAACCTTAATTAATTATTATTTCTCAAGAGGATTCGTAAAACCGGATTATGAGATTGATTTTGGTTTATGGAGGTACCTGTTAAGGGAATGTTGGCCACTTGCACTCTCAAGTGTGATCTGGATAATATATTTCAGAATTGATGTTGTGATGCTCTCAGCCTTGGTGGGTGATGCCCCTGTTGGGCTTTATTCTGCAAGTTATAAATTATATGAACCTCTGTCACTAATACCAACTGCACTTGTCACTTCTTTGTTTCCGATAATGTCTATGTCATTCAAGGATTCAAAAGACAAGTTAATAAGAATTTATAGGTTAAGTTTCAAGTATCTTTTGATAATTACCATCCCTATTGCTATAGGTACTACTTTACTATCTAACAAGATTATTTTATTGGTTTACGGGATAGAGTTCATTGGTTCGGCCCTCACCCTCCAGATCCTAATATGGACATTTGTTTTCAACTCATTGAGTTACACATTGGCAAATCTCTTAATTTCGATTGATAAACAAAAATTAACAGCGTTGAGTCTGACTATCTGTACAATTGTAAATATAATACTCAATTTAATCTTAATCCCATCATTTAGTCACAACGGGGCGGCAATCACAACAGTTATAACTGAAATTTCGTCATTCATGATAAGTTTCTATTTTGTCTCAAAACATATACATGTATTACCTGTACATAGAATTGCAGCAAAACCCGTGATTTGTGGATTGGTGATGGGTATATTAATCTATTTTTTTAATGATATCAACTTATTTTTAATAGTTCCTATGGCGGGATTAATATATTTGGCCGCCCTATTGGCCCTCAAAACTTTAACTGAAGAAGATTGGGAGATGATAAAGAAAGTATTGCCTAAAAAATAACATTTATTAGCCCCTCATCCTAGTTTTCTGAATTCATTCGCCATTCTATCAACTACCAGATCCCATGTGAAATATTTTTCTACTCTCTTTCGTCCTCTCTCACCCATCTTCTTCAGTTGATTTTCATCTTCTAAGAGATATATAATTTTTTCAGCTAGTTGTTTGTAATCATTTGGCTCCACCAGTAAACCAGACTTGCCATCTTCAATCATTTCAGGAATTCCACTTGCAGTGCTACCAATACAAGGGGTCTTATAAGCCATGGCTTCGAGGAATACATTTGGAAATGGATCGCAGATTGACGGCATGGCAAATAACGATACATGTCTATGCAGTTGTAACAATTCTATTCGATCAATGAAACCCTTAACATTGATACCACCTATAGATACATTCGGTTTTGAACCTACAATAATCAGTTCTGCATCTTTGATCTCTTTTTTAACTTCTTTGAATGCCTTTATAAGAGTTTGACCACCTTTTCTATCAAAATCTAATCCAACGAAGAGAATTTTTTTAGAATTATGGTCCTTTTCCAGAATAGGAAGTTCTTTTAAATTTACCCCTGAATAAACTGTTGTTACTTTATCTTCAGGAACCCCATAATCGCCTATTACAGATTTTTTAACATATTCACTAAAAGTAAAAATGCCAGTTGCATTATTGCATGTTTTTCGTTCTAGATTAATCCATGAATTCCTTTCCGATTTGGATCTGAATCTTGCCCAAGGTACATGTTCTCTTTCAGAGAGGATAGTTGTAAAGTCAATGTAAATGAATTTAGGTTTTGTATTATTAAAATTTGGTGCATGGAGAAGATGGGTTTGTAAGATCAGGTCAATATCCCCCTCTATTTGGCTTACCTTGTCTTCACACCTATTTGTTCTTTTTAAAAACGCCCATGAGTTCCTATTAGAAAACTGTGTAATGGACTCCTTTTGACTAAAAGACAAATTTTTATAAATATTATTCCTATCTGTTAGGTATCGAGAATTTATGCGTATAAATTCAGACGTACTGATCTCTGGTGCGTAATATCTTGCACGAAGTGCGTTAAGGTGTTTTAATGATCCTTTCAAGTTACTGTCAAAGACTTCAATTAAGTCCTGTTTTTGTTCTAGCGATGAGAAAAAATTTTCATTAACACCAGAAAAACCAGTCCTCCCACCTGGGGCCAACCCGATGATCTTATATTTAACGATATAGATACCCCAATTAATTTTTTAGTATGCTTAAATATGCCTCATGTAATTTCTTTGCTGTTTCTTCCCAAGAATAATTATCGACTATTTCCTTCCCATTTTCTCCTAATTCCTTGGATAATGCTTCATCATTTAGTAATCTTGATATCCCATCAGCAATACTTTGAGGATCTTCTGGTTCTACTAATACGGCATTATCTCCTACAATGTCGACTATGGGTTTTAATTTTGATGATACTATCGGTTTACCACTGGCAAGGTATTCAAAAAGTTTCGTTGTCGGATTCAATTCAGTTTGCATACACCTAACATGAGGTATAACCAACACATCTGCAATACTTAGGTATCTATTAATTTCTTCGTGTGGGACTTTTCCAACAAAGAACACATTTTTTATCTGCTTTCTTTTTACATAATCTTTTATAAGTGGCTCTAAAGGACCAAAACCTACAATTAAAAGAATCAAATCCTTGTTTTTTATATTTATGATTTCTATGGCCTTTACTAGGTCTATAACCCCATGTAACGCTGAAATCCATCCTGCATATAAAATAATTTTTTTACCATCTATCCCTAGTTTTTTTAATAATGTCGTGTCTTTATTATATGTGTCCTTATATGGCTTAGGTTCAATACCTATAGGCGTTACAAAAATATTTTCTTCTGGAATCTTATATACTTCTACCAAAAAATCTTTCATCGCTTCTGAAAGGACTGTTTTTCCATATGGCTGTTTTATTATTAGTTTTTCCCTACGAGTCATAAAAGGTCTAATAACTTTTTTTTTGATCGAATACTTACTATATATTTCGGTTTCGGATGTTGATAGGCCATAAAAATGTGGAATGATCAGGATATCCCTCTTTATTTTTTTTGCAATCCTGGCAATACTTGTAGCCTCATGTCCAAAAGAATGTAGTAAATCAAAATCATTTAATACCAATTTCGGAATGGAAAAAACCATTGTGGAAAAATACCTAAAATGGGCTCGATCAAATAATCTGTATTCTATATGTGTTATGTTGTCATTTTCTACTAGTTTATTTTTAATATTATCTGGAGTTATTAAAACTATTTCTAAGTCCTTGAATTTTACAAGATACTTAAGTATTTCAATTATATATATGCCTCTAGCATCCTGTTTTACCAAGTCTATGGTTCCTGTAAAGATTGCAATCCTCCACCTATCTCGTGCCATTTATAAATACCATATCCTTATTTTCCCGTTATCATATAAACAATTTTTCGACAATTGAACTGATTGAGAGAATAGATTGTAGAATTCAGTATCTTCTGCGAAATATGATAAGTTATATTGAGTGACAATATAGTATCCTCGACCCCCTATATCGTTGATATCACATCTTCCATTCCTAAGTTGATAAAATCCCCAATCGGTGCCCGTATGGTTTATTGCTTTATAGGGATCTTTAAAATAAAAATTTACTGATGTAAACGGATATACCTGCTTTACCTCAAGCATATCAGGATTTAAGAAACCATAAGCTAAATCAGGGGCGCCTATTCCTGTTAAAGAAGGAACTTTTGATATCGAAGGAAATCTGCTGCTTACATGAGCGTCTGAGAACATATTTTTATCTTTTTCAATATTTTCCTTACTCCATATTGCACCTGTATATACTCTTTCTTCAAGGTACCTTTTTTCATAATCAGTTTCATTCAAATCATCTAAAAACTGAAAATATCCTGTAAATGCTATCGAAATTAGTAAAAAAACAATGACAAACATATTTGCTATCTTATTCTTCTCTTTAGGAACATTAACCACATTTAATAGGGAAACGCAGGCAAATAAAGAAAAAATTGGAATAATAAACCATTTCATATAGGTGATTATATATAAAAATTGTGTCACACTGATCGCAGCTAATAATATAAAATATTCTTCAAAACTCTTTTTTCCCTTAAAAATTAGATAAATGAAAGCACCTAGAACAAGTATAAGGGAAACTCCAAAATATCTGGTGTATCCTTGAAGCATTATAAAAATCCATTCATATCTTCCACCACCACCCCTATCCATCTGAGGGTCCATCTCCATGAATGTGCGAGTAAAGAATGGAATCGTTAGCATAACTATAAAACCAGCTAGCAGTATGAAGTTAATCTGATTCTCATTAATTTTAATATTTTTAATAATTCTTTCAGTAAAACCACTTCTGTTTAAATTATCAAGAATAAAAAGGAGCATAAAACTAAGAATGATGGGAACCGCAAAATAGATATAATGATGAGTTACGAGCAAAAGGGTTGCAAAAAGGAAAGTCAGTGCGCTTATTCTTAATTTAAACGAACGGGTTTTTAACAGAAGATACACAAGGAGGGGCAAAGTTACAACAAAGAGAGTTCTTGCATGCGCAGTCCATGTTGTAAAAGTGACTATTCCTTGCGAAGTCGAGAAGATAAAAGCGACAAAGAATTTAAAACGATCGTCGTCATAGATCGCCCCTGCCATGAGGTAGGCGACACATATGCTGAATAAACCAAGGAAGATACTATACAAAAGTATTGCGGATTCCATATCAATTCCTGTCAGTTGAGATAGCCCAGATAAGAAAAAGGGAACTGCGCTTGGAGAAGTAGAATATGGATAAGATCCAAGGATTGATGCAGGATGTATCCACCATTTTGCATAACCGAAATCGGATATTGAATTTGCAGATAGATGCATAGCGAATGAATCCACGCCTATTTCGTGGGGCACCGAAGGATATCTAATTATTAAGTTTAAAAAAATTAACAATCCCAATAAAATTACTTTAGTCCTTGATGAAAAATGCATGACTTGCTCCAACTAATTCCGTGTAAATATCCCTTTTAACTTCTTAATATAATAACCTTGATGAATTGATCTGTAATATCTTAATATCTCCTCATCATCTACACGTTTTATTCCTTTCATAAAGGAAATAACATATCCATAAAAGTATGCAATTCCTATATAATGTGGTTTTATTCTTGAATAGTTGATTGATTTAATAAATGCAAAGGACACGGATTGCCCTAAGATAAAATATGATTCTCCTTTCTCTTTATAACCGTTCCAAAGTCCCTGTTTAGCATGCCCCTCTCTTTCAATAATCTTTACTTCATTAAAACGCCTGGTCTTCCAACCTTTCATCTTGGCTTTTGCGTTTGACACACTATCTGGCAAGGGCACAGGTAAATATCCTCCTGTCTCTTCAAAACAAGCCTTTCTCCAGATTCTTGCAGATCCTGTTGGTAGGTCATCCCTACATGATTGTACACGGGAACGAGGGCTTTCAAATAATTGCCAGAACTCCTCATTCATCACGTTTATGTCTTCGTTTTCTGTTCTCAACCCTCTTAAGTTCTCTTCAATAGCTAAAAATGCACTGTTTCCGCTTGCTATACCAAGCCTTTCATCTTTTTTAAATTCAAGAAGTAATTTCTCGAAATACCTCTCTTCTAAGATATTGTCTGCATCGACTAGTGCGATAAAATCAAATGGTATGGTGTTATCCTTACAGTATTCTATTGCATAATCAAAGCCGCTTTTGCAGACCCTGGCGATATGCGTCCCCATATAAGTCTCACTTTTTTCCAAACGTATTTTTGAGATCCAAGCATATTCACTTTCAGCTTTTGAGATGATTTGAAGTGACTGGTCTGAACTCCCATCGTCAACAATTATCCATAATTTTGGCTTGATCGTCTGAGACGTTATTGAAAGTATCACATTTGGAAGATTCTTCTCTTCATTTTTACAAGGTGTGACGACGATATAATCTTTGGAATTATTCTGCACGATAAACTCCCCTTGTTACTTTAAACAACCCCTAAAAGCCTTAAAACTTCGAAGCATTCGGCATATTTACATTGCACCTCATAACCCCTATGCTTCGCTCTTGCTTCAACAGCATCCAAAAATCCTTCACCATACTTTTCAACCTGGCTCTTATGTTGTTTCAATGCTTCCATTTTTTTCTCGAAGGTGGATGTTATATCAGTGTAGTACTGATTATGAAATCCTGTGTAGGATCTGCCTGCAGGATACTCCGGTTCGTACATAAGAATATTTTTGACATACCTTCCAGCTGAGATGACGGATCTAGTTGTCCTTGCATGATCCTGGTGTGAATCATGATACCAATGGGTGTAAATCGTATCTATTTCATATTCATCAATGACTTCATTAATGGGCTCTACAGTGTTACTGTTGTATGGTACATTCTTTGTTTCAAATCCGAGGTTGATACGTTTACATCCAAGTACTTTTGCCCCGTTTAACTCTTCCTGTACTCCTTCCTCTTCGCTTCTTAACACAACACCATCATAGCGTGTATATGATGGTTTGGTCATGATTAAAATGACAACATTATCGCCATTTTTAACATGAAGTGCGAC
>JAXHTN010000060.1:0-10205 GCA_034190145.1 Halobacteriota archaeon
GAGGCGTTAAGAAATATTGAGCCATCGGCAATGAGAGAAGTCTTCGTCGAAGTTCCCAAGGTGAACTGGAAAGACGTAGGAGGACTTGAGAGTGCGAAACAGGACTTAATAGAAGTTGTAGAATGGCCAATAAAATACCCTGAGGTCTTTGAGGATCTCGACACGAAACCGCCGAATGGTATTCTTCTATTTGGGCCCCCTGGCACCGGTAAAACACTTCTTGTAAAGGCTGCTGCTAACGAATCAGAAGCAAATTTTATCAGTATAAAAGGTCCAGAGTTGCTTTCGAAATGGGTGGGAGAATCAGAGAAGGCTTTGCGTGAGGTTTTCAGAAAAGCCAAACAGGCTGCACCATGCATAATTTTCTTTGATGAGATAGACTCAATTGCCACGGTAAGGGGATCCAGTACCGATTCAAATGCGACCGAGAGGGTTGTCTCTCAGATACTTACCGAACTTGATGGCATGGAAGAGTTAAAAGATGTTATTGTTATTGCTGCCACAAACAGACCGGACATGGTTGATAATGCATTACTTAGACCAGGGAGACTTGACAGGTTGATCTATGTCAAACCACCTAGCGAAGATGAGATTGAGGAAATATTCAAGATACATACAAAGAACAAGCCAATAGCGGATAACATTGACTTCAAAAAGATCATTCCGAGGGTCAAAGGATATGTTGGGGCAGATATTGCAGCGATATGTAAAGAAGCCACAATAACCGCTTTGAGAGAGTTCATCGAATCAGGTGCAGACGATGATGAGATAAGATCAAATTCTAAAAATATTGTGATAGCTAGAGAACACTTTGAAGGCGCACTTGAGCGTGTTAAACCGACATCTTCTCAAGATAAAATAAAAGAGTTTGAAGAGGTATCAGAAGACTTTGCCAGGTATGCCTATATGTGAGTAGGAGATAAAAAGGCTACAATGGTAGAAATGTTCGTACCGGGAAGATTTTTTATAGTATCTGGCATTGGCATGGATTGCTCGGAGCTCAATGCATTTGATCTGGCACTTAAGAAAGCAGGAATCTCGGAGTGCAATCTTGTTGGTGTCTCATCAATACTTCCTGAAGGCTGTAGAGAAGTCGATCCGGAGAGTATCACTCCTGGGGCGATAACATTCTGTGTCATAGCAAGGATGGATGGTATAGTAGGTGAAACGATTGGAGCAGGTCTGGGATATGGTTGGTTGGAAGGAGAAGGTAAGAGATTTGGAGTGGTCTGCGAGCACCATGGCCATTACTCAGAAGACCACATAAGAGAGATGCTCGAGACGAAACTCGAAAAGATGGCGAAGATGCGAAACATGAGGATTTTAAAGAGTAAGTTTCACATAGAATCGGCTATAGTTGAAGGTGAGGACTGTGGTTCAGTTGCAGTAGTCTTGGTATATCTTCCATAAATGCAAAAAGTGATATTTGTATCACAACTCTTGCGATTCAAGCCTAGGGATTCTCAATATATTCTTAACTTTTTCAACATCAACAGTTGTATTTGAGCATCCTGTTTTTGATAGTGTGGCAACAAGAACTGGTATCTCTGGCCTTTTAGAGCGGATTAAATTCAGACCTGATACAAGTTCCTCATAACATGCTACATAAACTATGCCCTCGGGAGTTCTTGTATCTATATATTTCTTTAGAATATTTGCACCGGGGGCGATAAATACTTTATAACCCAATACTTCGGCAAATGTCTTCAGCTTAAAGGTCGGACAAGTTTTGTCACAATAGACGCAATTGAATCCGTATTTTGTATAAGATCCACTACAAGTGGATGTCCGCTTCATACAATGTGGCAATATAAGTACTCTCTTGAATGGAGAACTCGTCTCGAACCTTTCCATCTCACTTGAGTTGTGAAACTCAACCTCGATAATCCTGTGATCTTCTTCCTCCCTTTCAAGAAGTCCTATGTCAATACTATCCATATTAAAGGTAATTTCTCCCATTATGTAGACCAATATCCTCCTTTATTTGAACACATATTAAAGCTATATGTACATCATATGTGATTTTATGATAGATAGTTTACTAATTAAAAAAACTTAAGGAGTTTCCGGTAACTTAATTTTACATAATCTACCATAATAAATAGATGAGGGCGTAACATGATGGGAGAAATCGACAAAAATATACTTGGAATGTTGGAGGAAAACAACAAAACACCTCCCGAGATGATCGCGGAGAAATTAGGTATTGAAGTGAATGAAGTAAAGTCTAGATTGGATAGAATGGCAGATGACAGGGTCAAAATCCTTATCGTAGACGACGAGATCGATTCGCTAAAATCTTTAAAGATGGCACTCGAATTTGAAGGATATGCAGTCGTTGAAGCAATGAACGGACCTAAAGCATTAGATATAGTCTATGCCGAACATCCCGACCTTGTATTACTTGACCTCATGATGCCAGAAATGGATGGTTATGAAGTCTGCAGAAAGATGAGAGGAGATTCCAAAATTTCCCATATACCTGTGATAATGTTGACTTGCATAAGCGAGGTAGATAACAAAATCGAAGGTATAGAGGTCGGCGCAGATGATTATGTCACCAAGCCATTTAACTTATCAGAACTAAAAGCAAGAGTAAAGATGGTTCTACGTAGGGCTGCTTTTTAGTAACCTAAGGGGAACTGATGAAAATCTCGTCAAGGGATGTTTTGATTAGCCTAGCATGCGTTGTTCTCATAATATTTTTAGCATTTCTAGGCCGTGAATCTTATATCGAGACGAGATATGTGATTCAGGAGCAGTTCAATGAGCAGCAGCTCATGCTCGCTAAACAGACCGCCTATGGTATTGAAGATTTCTTAGACGAGAGAGTGCTGCTGGTGGAGATGTTGTCGGAAGAAGGGGGCGCGATGGATCTTGAAGGCTTTCAGTCAACCTTCGGGACGATATGCGAGAATACAGAGGGGTTCTATGGTATAGAATTTATTGATTCAAACGGCATCGTTGTAACAGGATATCCCCTTTCTGAGACGCCGATTGGGTATGATTTATATGACGAGAACAGAAGCAAGATTTTTGATTTTGTAAGAGATAATAAAAGGACATCCATAACAGATCCGGTCTCACTATTCGAAGGAGGCATGGCATCATTTGTTTGGGTACCTGTTTACAATGAAGGAGAATTTAGAGGTGCCATACTCGCCATCATAGAATTATCAACGATATCAGAACGTTTTCTACAACCGATAAGAACTGATGATGCAGGTGATGTATATATAATTGATGACAATGGGTTGGTTGTTTATGACAACAACGAGAGTAAGATAGGTAGAGGATATGAAGCGATATTCAATTGTACTGAAGAGCCTTGCAGTAATGTCTCGCCACTTGTGAAGGCGCAGATGAGTGGAGAATCTGGCACAATATATTACCATCACGGAGAAGGAGAAAAAGAACAGATCGTCTCATACGCTCCTGTCAACTGCCGGAATATGATGTGGTCGGTTGGACTTCGTACCCCATCAGGTGAAGTTGACAAGATAATATCTTCACTTTACGTACGTCAAACTTACTTGATCATTATTGTATCAATAATAATCTTAACTGGCGGGATATATTTCTCCATTAACTTTTCACGCTGGAACAAGATATTAGAAGAGGAAGTCGGTAGAAAGACAGAAGATCTCAAAAAATCAAATAAAAAACTGGAGATGGCAAACCAGAAGCTAAGAGAGCTAGATAAGATGAAATCAGACTTCATATCTACAGTATCCCATGACCTGAAGACACCTCTTTCGGCAATGAAGACATCTGCAGAGATGCTAAAAACAGGAGATTACGGCAAGGATTCCGAGAAAGAGATGATAGAAATTATATGTCGGAACATTGATCGCCAGACTCGTCTGGTTGAAGATCTCCTTGATATATCTAGGATCGAGTCGGGAAGAATGAAGTTGAAGTTGGCAAGAATTGACGTTAACTCTTTGATTCGGTCATCCATAGAGCAGATTGAGCAGCTAATAAGTAAAAAGAATTTATCACTAACACTTGATCTCCCTGGTAAATCTCCAGTGATCATGGCAGATAAGGAGAGGCTGATCCAGGTATTTATCAACCTGATAGAGAACGCAATAAAATTTACAGATAAAGGTGGTATAAGAATAAAAGCCCAAGAATTACCCGAAGAAGTCGAGATTAGAGTCTCAGATACAGGAATCGGAATACCACCAAGTGATCTTGAAAAGATATTTGAGAAATTTTACCAAGTCACCAGTACTTCCGCTAAGTCAGGATCTAGCGGCTTGGGCCTCTCAATATGTAAAGGGATTATCGAAGCCCATAATGGCCGTATCTGGGTAGAGAGCGATTTAGGCGCTGGTAGTACGTTCGTCTTCAGGTTGAAAAGGGATTAAATGAATTATCCTTTCAATAAACCTTTAGAATCCTTGTAAAACTTGATTACAAGCTTAGTCAAACTGTCATCATAGTCCAGCTTGAATATCCTAATATGTTTTCCCAAACGTTCCTCTGTAACGATACCACTGGAAAGAAGGGGCTCTATCACTCTTGAAACGCTTGAAGTTGAAAGTCCTGTATCTTCAGCAATTCCTGATAAATAGTTTGTCCCTTTGTCCAACAGATTTTCAAGCACAATCAATTGTGCATTTTTTCCAAATACCTTCTCGAGTGTCATTTTCAAATAATACAATTGTTATAACAGTTTATATATCTTGTTCTTAGGAGCTTAAAAAATCCCCAACAATATAAGGGTATTATTTTATGAATAAATAAAGTTTTCCGTTAATAGAGGAGATTATACATCAAATTAGTAATAATATGCGATATAATACATATCTTTATTTAATCGCACACCGTGCAGTATCATATATTTTTTAGTTCCTGCTTAAGGAGTTCGTATGTTGCATCTATCTGTTTAACCACCCCTTTTAGTCCTGGAATAGAAGCAATATCAGCTTTTATTATGTGGTAATGGATATCAAGAACATCTTTTGTGCAGATATCCAAACCTTCCGGAGGGCACAGAGCCTTTATGGCCGTCTTTGAAGTGGTCAACTTTTGAGATACTCGCCCCATAATGTCATGAGTCTTTATTAATTTTGTTATTAGATCTACCTCTTCATTGCTAAATTGCTCTTCACCAAATAGGTGGGGATACGATAGAACTTCTTTTGCTATGGGAGCGGATTTCAGACCGTGCCTCAGGTTATACGGACCTTTTACCTTACCCACGTCATGATATTTCACGGCAACTCTTATTATCTCGGCTTCCGATCGAGAGATTTCTTTGATTGATACTTCGATGTCATCGGTCGTCAGAATTAAAAGAACATCATAAGTGTGTTCAAGAGGATCAAGGCCTCCATGTGTGGGGAACTGTTTGAGGCCGATCAAGCCTCTAAGTGGATTTTTTACAGAGATACTGCGTAAGAAATCTTCGTATGTTCCGATTTTACTTCTGAACTCTTTATCACTTCCTGAGTATGCGCTCATGAAAGACCCTCACATAGATATTATGCGACCAATACCGATTAATTGTTTGGTGTTGGATCTCGGAAAATGATAATTAAAAGAGTGTGGAAGCACAATACTTTTGGTCAGAACAGGTTAACTCTCTGGAGTCATATGATAAATAATCTCTTTGAAACGGATGCACGATATGTGTTGCAGAATTATACAAGGGAGCCGCTTGTACTTGTGAAAGGCAACGGGTCTCGTGTCTGGGATATTGAAGGAAATGAATACATTGACTGTGTTGCCGGTATTGCAACAAATAATGTAGGTCATTGCCACCCAAAGGTTGTAGAGGCAATAAAGAAGCAGGTTGAGACACTGATGCATACTTCCAATCTATTCTACGTAAAGGAACAAATTGAACTTGCTGAGAAGCTTGCAGGACTCACGAAGCTTGACAGGCTCTTCTTTTGTAACTCAGGAACGGAAGCAGTTGAGGCATCCCTCAAATTTGCAAGGAGGGTCACGAAGAAGAAGGAGTTCATCTCTTCCGAAGGATCTTTTCATGGAAGGACGATGGGCTCACTTAGCATAACATCAAAGGAGCGTTATAGAAAGCCATTCGAACCACTTGTCCCTGGCGTAAGCTTTGTGCCTTATGACGATTCCGATGAGATCAGATCGAAGATGACTGGTGACACAGCCGCTGTTATACTCGAACCGATCCAGGTAGAGAGCGGCGGAATAAGGATACCGTCTGACAACTACCTAACAGAGGTGAGGGAGATCTGTGACGAGAATGGCGCCCTCTTGATATTCGACGAAGTTCAGACTGGTTTTGGTAGGACAGGGGAGTGGTTTGCAAAGGATCACTTTGGCGTGAAGCCGGATATGATGACTATGGCCAAGGCCTTGGGAGGAGGTTTTCCAATAGGAGCCGTGGCAACTACAGAGAGTGTGTCAGAAAAGATTGAGAAGGGCGATCATGCGGCAACATTTGGTGGAAATCCACTTGCTTGCGCCTCGGCACTCGCATCGGTAGAGGTAATAATTGAGGAAGAGCTAGTCGTTAGGTCAAGGGACATGGGTGAATATTTCACCAAAAAAATAGGTTGTTTGAGTGAAGATGGTGTAATAAGTGACATCCGCGCAAAAGGACTTCTGATTGGTCTGGAATTAAATGTTGATGCAAGAGAAATTACCGAAAGGCTGCGAGAAAAAGGTGTACTTATAAACAGCCTTTTAGAAAAAATTTTAAGGGTGGTACCACCACTGGTTATAACAAAAGAAGAGATAGATACTGTAGTGTCTTGTTTGGATGAGGTGTTGAGATGAGTGTAATGGACAGAATTAGAGGAAGAGGAAAAAAAGATGAAAATGAGGCGGTTGAAGAGGTTGAATCAACACCCGCCGTGATCCTTACAGAAGAAGAAAAGGTTCGTATCCAAAGGTCAATTGAAGCTGGTGAAGCAGCATATGATAAATTATCGATGGAAGAGAAGGAGAGCTTGATCGATTTCGCGAGCGTGGCCTTTCCGGATGAGACGATAGAGACCATCGAAGATGGTAGGAAATTCATTCAAAAGGTCGTCACTGATAAGACCATCGCTGCAATAGAAGAGGACTTCAAGAAGGCCGAGAGATACATAGGTCTTGGTAAGTCAGTTCTGGCAGGAAACGAGAAACTCGGATCGAGATTTGATGGTGTGATAATTAAGGGCCTGGAGAGGGTGGCTGAAGGAAAAGTTCACTTAGAACGCGTTCCAACCGCAAAAGACGCTCAAAATGTGGAAGATATGGTAAAAGCAGCAAGTGATGCATTCTTCGGTAAGTGACTTTTCGTCATTTATCTGGAGTCTTATCACACCTGACGTCTATCGTCTTTCTATCAACCGGAAAGAGCTTCTTTATCTCTATTCTGGTGTCTCTTTCGAGTATATATTCATCTATTGGTATATTTGGGGCTTCTCCATCTATTTCATATATATAGTAGCCTTTCTCCCCATCTATCGAGGCAATGTAGCTCTTATTTCCGACTTTCTCAACATCAATTCCGGGGATCTGTTTGAGCGCATCCATGATGCTCAATCCCTTTTCAAGTCCAATTGTGTGATTCTCTTTGAGTATGCTTTCCATTCCTTGTAGATTCTCAATAATTGCCTTAATCACGTGAGTTCTGCCAAAATTAACCCTTGTCACAAGCTCTGCCCTCTCAAGGACATCCACGTGTTTTGATGCGACAGGAACCGAGACACCAACATCTCTTGCAAGCCCGGAGATATGGTTCTCTTTCTTTATTAACGACTTTAGCATCTTTACTCTGGTCTCGCTACTTAGAGCTTTGAAGATATTATTATCCATATGACTAATATATATAATGTGAAATACTAAATTATAAATCTTTTTATAATATCTTGCTTTACCCTGGATAAGAGGTTAATAGCATATGCGTAAGAAAATGCAAAATATAATGAATATTAAGGCTGCATCTCTCATTTCTGCGATTCTTTTTCTGTTATCTGTAACTTCTGGAGTTGTATCATCAGAAGATTGGCAGGAGTTTCAGCAAGACAAAGCAAACAGTGGAATTATAGAAGAGAAGATTCTCGGAAGGAGCCTTAGCTGGAGTCAAATGACCCACTCTGATCCTTGGAATATGGCTGGGATAAACGTTGCCCCCATTGTAGCAGATGATAACTTGTACGTTCTCGATGCGCTCGGATATATCTGGTCATTTGACGCAATAACAGGTCAAGAAAATGCAAAAAGATCGTATAACTCACCTACAGGTCCACCTTACTACCAGTTAAGTACACCTGCATATGGCGATGGGAGAATTTACTTTGGAATGAGCAGCGGTTCAAATGCAGGAGATATTTTTGCCGTTGATTCAGGAGATGTGACGAGCCAGATCTGGGAGAAGACAATAAACGAAGATGAAGAGATAAATACACCGATAACTTACGAAGACGGTTTTATATACTTCGGCACATGGAACGGAACGATGTGTGAAACAGAATCCGGAACATATTACTGTCTTGATGCTTCGAATGGTGATGAACGTTGGAACTATTCTGCCGGAGTAGGTAACGGATATTACTGGGCAGGAGCTTGCATTGTTGGCGATTACATCCTATTCGGGGATGACAATGGAACGGTCTGTAGCCTAAACAAAGTCACTGGCACTCTTGTTGATGAGGTTCATCTTGGTGATGTAGATTCCAATTCTGGATCGATCAGGTCAACTATCACGTTCTATCCAACCACGCAGAGAATGTTCTTTTCAGACGGTACGGTTTGTGGTACATCTATTACAGGAAGGATCTGGGCATACAATATAAATACCGCGACCGGAGAACTCTCCTATGCATGGCATACATCGCTTAATACATACTCAAAATCAAGCCCGGTCGTTTATGATGGGAGGGTGTATGTAGGAGACGGCAGCTATCAATTCGATGGAAGATTATACTGTATATTTGAATCAAACGGGGTAATTGATTGGTATTTCCAGGTTCCGGATAACAATGGTGACGGGGATCCGGGAATAGCATCATCACCAGTCATTTCGGTTGATGATGAAGATCTGTACATCTATTTTACAACAAACTGCGAGAATGGTAGGCTGTACTGTATTGATCAAAATGGAAATGAGTTGTGGTACTTCGAGGCACAAGAGCCTCTGGGGCCGAGCGAATACATCCTCCAGGGAGCTGCCCTTTACAAAGACGAATCGGAAAATGTAAGAGTGTATTTCGGAAACGATGGTGGGATGCTATATGCCCTTGATGAGGGTATATGCGGGGATGTGAATGCAGACGGTTTCATCAATATCATTGACGCTTTTAAAGTATGGAATCGTGCATCAGATGATATTTACTTGGAATCACAATGGGCCGCCGATGTCGATGGGAACCATGCTGTAAATATATTAGACGCTTTTAAAGTATGGAATCGTGCATCAGACCCACTATACGATCTTGATTGTTTATGTGATATATAATATAAAATATTAGGAGATAAAAAAAATGAATATTGGAAGAAAAAGGAAAAAAACCTTTTTAGAGGGGAACAGTAGGGTACTTATCTCAGCTCTACTAGTGATTTCAATAGTGGTACAGTTGAGCGCTTTGCCAGTAGAAGCAGCAGAACCTTGGGAGGGTCATCTCGTGCCACAAGATAGTGGAGGAGAAGCCCAAGAAGAGATAACAGTCGATCTAGTCGTGGATTACGACGACTCAATCCTTGTAAACGGCGTAATATCATATCAGACTGATATTTACTTCGATCCTGCTATTGTAAACATAACCGGAGCAACCTTCGATGACAGTCCGTTCGATACGAATACATTCTCTCATCCAGGTCCGAATTTTGTACGAGTTATGGCCCATAGTTTTGGCACGGGAGCAATTGATCCTGGTACTCATACTATTGCAAGCCTGATACTTAACGGGACTGCACCTGGAGTTTCTGATCTGGAATTCTCAAACTACCTTACAATAGAAGCCGTAACAGGTGATATTGTATCAGACAATTACACAAACGGAACCTATACCTGCAATAATCCGGCAGAACCGATAACAGTGGATATTCTTGCCGACGGCCTCAATGGAAGTATCTTCTCGGTCACAGACTACTCGGTAGCTCCCGGGGATATTACTGAGGACGGGATTACCATAGATAGACAAAGTGCCATGGGAGCTCTTGTTGACTATTGCCAGGCAAATAGTATCGAAGTTGAGATTACCATGGGGGCTTATGGGGAATGGTTG
>JAXHTN010000061.1:0-10132 GCA_034190145.1 Halobacteriota archaeon
TACCTTTCACAGGATGAAGAGGGGGCTTAATTCTTCAAAAGCAAAAGAATTTACAGGAGTTGTAGAGGTTGTTGATATCGGAATTCCCAGAAGAATGGAGATGCTTGCGGGACCCGGTGATATAAAGCTTCTTCATCGCAGAAGAGATGACAGCCATAAAGGTGAGAATGGGAAGGTCCTGATCATAGGAGGTGGTCCTTACGCCGGAGCACCGGTACTCAGTGCCCTTGCAGCATTGAGAACAGGCGCGGATTGGGTGACGGTGATGACACCAAAGAGGTCTTATCAAGCAGTCCAATTTTTCTCACCCGACCTTATTGTAAGGCCACTGTCTTCTGATATTTTGTCCAAAGCCGATCTGCCGGCAATAACTGAAGAGATTAAAAAGCATGATGTCGTTGTTATCGGAATGGGACTTGGTAGTGAAGGTGAGACTGTAAAGGCAGCTGAATCGGTAATTGAAGAGTGTGACAAGGTTGTAATCGATGCAGATGGTCTTTATGCTTTAAGAATGCCGATTAAAGAAGGAAAAAAAGCAATAATTACACCTCATGCAGGGGAGTTTTCGAAGATATGTGATCTGAGCGTTCCCCATGAAGTAGAAGAGAGGGTTAAATTTGCAGAGAAGTTCACAAAAGCAAACAATCTGACTCTTGTTCTAAAAGGAAAGCTAGATGTAATATCAAACGGTAAAAAGTCGAAGATTAATATAACCGGCAACTCCGGAATGACCGTTGGAGGTACAGGAGATGTATTATCCGGAGTTACAGGCGCAATGTATGCAATGACGGATGATCCGTTTCAGGCCGCATCGGCAGCCGCATTTATATCAGGAAAGGCCGGTGATATCGCTTTTGAAGATTATGGTAGTTCTATTCTGGCAACCGATGTCATCGAAAGAATTCCTCAAGCGATATCACAGAGGAACTGAATTATGTCCTCTTAAATGGGAATAAAGCGATAGCACCTAGTAAATCGTTCTCTTCCACCGTACCATCTATTACAGCCAAAAATGATATATAATCGACCGTACGCCCGTCTTCTATCTTCTTAATCTCCGAACCGCCCATTGCAATCGGATGTCCCAGACCGTGACGTGCATAAAATGATTGGATTGCATAGTAATTTGGCGGGATGTTCAAGGTGCTAATTTTTATAGATTTCACCTCGCCTGATTTTATGCTCTTGGTCTCAGCGGCAATTAGAGGCACAAATTGCACCTCTTCTCCGACGTCGTATTTGGCATTGAAGATACCGATCTCCTCTTTTCTGATTACTCTATCTTCCTCTCGATCAACTAACCTAACTTCTTTGAGAATCTCTTCACCCTTTATCTGGTAGACTGCCAGGTTTTTTGGTGCCTTATCCATCACTTTCTGACCGATCTTGTCATACGGCATCACGATTATATCTATATGGTTTTCTTTTGAATATTTGAGGATCATATTCTGAGGCTTACCCTTGATCATATCAGTGAATATCTTGGCATCCCCATCGATAATCTCAGATGCCTCGCCAAAGAATTTATTTGCAATCCTCTCGATGTTTACCTCTGAGTAATCCCCACCCACCAGGTGATCTCTTATCGCACCCATGATTGTAGGTGTAAAGCGCATGCTCTCATCGAATACGTATAAAAGATACACCTCTGCTTCAGTGTTCTTCACAAGTTCAGAGATCTTTTCTGCCCTCTCTTTATATAAAGAGGGGATATATAGTGGTAACAAAATTTTCATCAACATCAACACCGCAATTTTATAGATCAACCGTTTCATCTGTGGGTACTTTAACTTTTTTACTTTGCTAGTTGACAAACGATATCTGGAAGAGTGGGTGGTATAAAAAAATTAATCTATCATGAGTTGACAAGAGTTCTGATCGTGATGACACAAGTTGAGAGACTTTCACTTGATGATTATTTTATGGAGATAGCTTCTGTTGTTGCAAAGAGGTCGACTTGCTTGAGAAACCATGTAGGGGCTGTGATAGCAAGGGATAAACGGATCCTCTCAACAGGATACAACGGGGCACCTAGTGGACTTGAGCACTGTCTTGATATCGGGTGTATCAGAAATGAGAAGAATATAAAATCGGGGGAGAGACACGAACTTTGTAGGGCGGTTCATGCCGAACAGAACGCTCTGATCCAGGCGGCTTTGCACGGTGTCAGTATTGAGGGCGCAACACTTTATTGTACCCATCAACCCTGCATATTGTGTGCGAAGATGCTCATCAACGCCAAGATAAATAGGGTGGTCTTCAAGATACCTTACCCTGACACAGCATCCCTCAAATTCTTGGATGATGCAAGAATTGAGGTCGAGATGAGGGGGGAATAGAAAAAATATAATACGTGGTATGTACCCAATATGTACCATGACCAAACCAAAGACTGAGTTCTGTATTTCATGTGGTGTCAGGTTAACTGAGACGGGATATACAAAATTTCCGTGTCCTGTATGCGGTTCCGAGATAGGAAGATGCGTAAAATGCAGAAAGCAGAGTACCGATTATAAATGTTCTGAATGTGGATTTATAGGTCCTTAGGTGATTGAAATGGGAGAAGTAGCAGCAAAGATAAGAGTAATGCCAAAGGGTGTTGAAACAGACCTTGAAGCTTTAAAGAGCAAGTTAGAGGCTTCACTTCCAAAAGAAGTTTCTCTTAGAGGTTTTGACGAGGAACCTATTGCTTTCGGTCTGAAGGCAGTAATAGCTGTTGTAATCATGGGAGACTCCGAAGGGGGAACCCAGAGTGTAGAGGATGCCTTCAGTGCTGTGGATGATGTTGAAAGTATACAGGTTGTCGAAGTAGGAAGGATGCTTTAATTTTTTTATATTTTTAATATTCATGAGGATTCTTCAAGCATCACCTCACAAGCAATCCTTATATTCATTTAGCAACTTACATTCTGATGGATATTAATGCTTGAAGAACCTGTGGAAATTTTGCTAGATTTGGCCACCCGCGGAGAGATAGATCCTTGGGATATTGATATAATCGATGTTACTGATAAATTCTTAAGAACGCTCAGTGAGCTGAGTGGGCCTGATCTGAGAATATCCGGTAGAACTCTCTTTTATGCTTCAATGCTTCTGAGAATGAAAGCTGAGGGGCTGGAAATAGAAGATGATGAAGATGAGTTTGAAGAGGAGCTTGATGATATAGAAGTTGAAGATGAAGAAAGTGTCAAGATCGAGTATCCCAAACTGGTACCAAGGATCAGGAGGAAGAGTAAACGTCCGGTCACTCTTGATGAACTTATTAAAGAACTGAGCAAGGCCGAGTCGGTGGAGAGGAAGAGAACTATAAAGAAGTATAATGATGCCGATTCAATGAAGAAGGTCGAAGAATTACTGAAGGTAGCTCATGATGAGAGGATAGAGGAGAAGATACTTGAGATTGAAGCTATTCTTGATGAAAAGCTAAAGGAGCGTGATTATCTGCTTTTCTCAGAGCTTGTTGAGGGTATGAGTTCCTCAAGTATAGTCTACACCTATATTCCACTCCTTTTTTTAGCATCGAAGAAGGCTATTTGGCTGGAGCAGGAAGAACTCTATGAAGATCTTTACATTAGGAGACGGATAGATGGATGATTTAAGAATCATTGAAGCTGTCTTATTCACTTCGGAGAGTTCGGTGAGTGAGAAGCAGTTGGGGAAGTTGATATCAAAGCCAGTGAGGCATGTTAGAGGTTTAATGGATAAACTCATCTCCGAGTATGAAGATCGGGCAATCGAAATCATTAATATCGAGGATGGGAAGTATGTGATGCAAGTCAAGAGAGAATATGGCAAATACCTAAAGAATCTGGCTCCACGTGATATGGATACGCAGGTTCTCAGGACGCTCTCGGTGATAGCATACCATCAACCCGTACTCCAATCAAAAGTGGTCGAGATAAGGGGTAACAAGGCGTATGAGCATATAAAGGAGCTGGAAGTTGAGAAGTTGATAAGCTCGAAACCACAAGGCCATTCAAAGCTCTTAAGTACAACCGAGAAATTTGTTGAGTATTTCTGGAATGAAGAAGATGATAAGTATAGCAATACCGAAGGGTAGTCTGGAAGAGCAGACTTTAATACTTTTTAAGCAGGCGGACCTTGGGATCAGAAAGACGGATAGGGAGTATAACCCGATCATTGATGATCCAAGGATAGGGAAAGTCAAGATACTGAGACCTCAGGAGATTCCGAAGTACGTGGAAGAAGGATACTTCGATCTGGGCATATCGGGCAAGGACTGGATAACCGAG
This sequence comes from Halobacteriota archaeon, assembly GCA_034190145.1. Lineage (GTDB taxonomy): Archaea > Halobacteriota > Syntropharchaeia > DAOWMC01 > DAOWMC01 > JAXHTN01. Next base: position 4,254 of record JAXHTN010000061.1, read on the forward strand.
ACTGAGGCGGATGTTGTCGAAGTGGCAGATATGCCGTACAGTAAACAGGGCGCTGGAAATGTCAAGATAGTGATTGCGGTACCAAGAGATGAGGATATAAATAGCGTTGAAGAGGTAAAACCGAACAGTAGAGTCACAACCGAGTATCCGAATATGACGAAGAAGTTCTTTGATGACCTTGGAATTCCTGTAGAGATATTCTTCTCATATGGGGCAACAGAGGCAAAGGTTCCGGATCTCATGGATGTAGTCGTAGATCTCACGGAGACCGGTTCCACGCTCAGAAAGAACGGCCTCAAGATCATCGGGAAGATAACCGAGTCTTCAACAAAGCTCATCGCAAACAAAGAGAGCTGGATTGATGAGAAAAGAAGAAAGGAGATCGAGGAGATAAAGACACTTCTTCTGGGAGTGATAGATGCCAGGGGCAAGGTGCTTCTGAAGATGAATATTCCTGAGACTATGCTGGACGATCTAATATCCTCACTACCTGCGATGAAGAACCCGACGATATCAAAACTGTATGGGGCTGACTATTATGCCGTTGAGACTGTTGTCGAGAAGAGAGAGGTTAATATCCTAATCCCGCAGTTGAAGGGCAAGGGTGCTGAGGATATCCTGGAACTGGATATAATGAAGATCGTAAGGTGAGGTTGTTGAGGAAAGTATACCTTGCCGGACCACTTTTTTCACTTGCGGAGACCGAGTTCAACAAGAGACTTTGTGAGAAGATAGTAAGTCTTGGATATAAAGTATTCCTACCCCAGGAGGATTCGAACAATTCTCATGATAGCGATATTAAAAATGAAGAGATATTCGAGAAGAATCTGGTGGCAATAGATGATTCGGATATTATTGTTGCCGTTCTTGACGGTGCCGATATCGACAGCGGAACTGCCTGGGAGATAGGTTATGCAAGCGCTTTGAGAAAGCCTGTTTTCGGTATCAAGACAGACTTTAGAAGTCTGGGAAAAGAAGGGCCGGTGAACCTAATGATCTACTACTCACTTAAAAAATTCTGCACAACGGTTGAAGAGCTTATGATTGCGCTGGGAGGCGAGGGAAATTGAAGTATACTAAGGCAGAGATCGGTCGCATCTTTGTCATCCGTTTGGAGGATGGAGATGTCGTGCATGAAGAAATCGAGGGTCTTGCCATAAAGGAGGGTATAAAATCCGCTGCCTTGATAGCCGTAGGCGGTGCTGATGAGAAGAGTAAGATAATTGTCGGACCTGAGGATGGAAGAAGTGAAGTTATCATTCCGATGGAGTATATCCTCTCAGAAGCCCATGAGGTCGTTGGCACGGGAACGATATTTGTCGATGAGGATGAAAAGCCCGCTCTTCATATGCACTTCTCCTGCGGACGTATGGGGGAAACCATCACAGGATGCGTGAGAAACGGTGTGAAGACCTGGCATATCCTTGAGATTATACTATTTGAGCTTGTGGGTAATGATTCAATGCGAATTCTTGACGAGAAGCTTGGATTTAAGCTTTTGAGACCTTGAGTATCTATTGAGGGTTAATTATGTCTAAAAAGATAGAAATAGAAGTAAATGGAAAAAATAGGGCTATAATTGAGGTGGATAACCGAAATCCCCAGATTGCAGAGGAGATATTTGGCATTCTACCGATAGAGGTTGAGGCAACGCGTTGGAAGGACGAGGTCTACTTTGAGATCCCATTGAACCATAGCGATATGAACGCTTCACCTGACGCCGTAAAAGGGGACGTCTCTTACTGGTCCCCAGGCTCAGCATTCTGCATCTTCTTCGGAGATACCCAGCCCGTCTCTTCCGTGAACCATGTGGGCAGGATAATAGAAGGGCTTGAGATCTTTACTGATGTGGTTAGTGGGGATAGTATCAGACTGAGATCCCTCTGAAAGATTATTCAATTCTATCGATTACAGCCTGAACCATCTCGCTCATCTTCGCGTCTCCGCCAAGATCGTATGTGACTTTTTTACCTTCGGTTATCACATCATTTATCGCCATCTTGATGGCGTTTCCCTTCTCGGCTTCATCGAGATATTCTAGCATCCATCCTCCTGCAAGTAGCGTTGCTGTAGGATTGACCTTATCCAGGCCGGTATACTTCGGAGCAGAACCGTGTGCAGGCTCAAACATTGCATATTCATCACCAATATTTGCAGATGATATGAGCCCTATACTTCCGACCAATGCGCTACACTCCTCACTTATCACATCCATGAAGAGGTTCGTCGATAGCAGGATCTTCTCGTTGAATAACTGAGGGTTCTTTATCAGCTGCTGGGCAATATTGTCTATGTGGTAGGTCCAGATATCGATTCCGGGGTATAGTTCACCGAGTGCCTCAACCTCATTTATAAATTTACCACAGGTCTCCTTGAGGATGTTACTCTTGTGGATTGCAACGACGGTATCCCATCCCCTTCTCTTCGCTTCCTCAAATGCATACCTTGCGATGTTCTGGGAAGCTTTCTTTGTAATCTTTCTTATGGCTATACTCACATTGTCATCGAGTACAACCTCGGAACCGAAATAGAGCCCTTCTGTTCCCTCACGAACACACACAAAGTCCACGTCTCCAAGGGGCCTGTTTGTGTTCTCATAGGTTTTGATAGGCCTTACATTTGCGTAAAGGTTGTACTTCTGCCGGATAGACACTGCAACACTCTTAGGTGATCCAATACCTCCGGGAGTTGTTGTGGGGCTCTTGAATGCGGCATCAGCCTCATCCAGGATCTCCCATGTCTCTTCCGGGATGAGCGAACTTCCACCGTTTGCTTCCCACCAAGTACTGCCAGCCTCACACGGAATCATCTCGACATTTGATGATACTGCATCGAGAAGATCCGTAAGCCCTTTTGCTAGTTCCGGGCCGACACCATCTCCTTTTATTAGCGCTACTTTTTTACTCACCATAACCACCTTTCTTCTTTAGATAGGGCATAAGACCGCCCTCATCAAGTATATTCTGCATGAACTCGGGAAGAGGATTGAACCTGTATTCGGTACCTTTTGAGATGTTTTTTATCGTACCTTCTGCGAGGTCAATCTCGAGTTCATCATTCTGATCGACATTCTTTGATATATCCTTGCACTCCACAATTGGCAAGCCTATGTTGAAGCAGTTTCTGTAAAAAATCCTTGCAAAGGATTCGGCGATTACACATGCCACGTCCGATCCTTGAATAACAAGCGGAGCCTGCTCCCTTGAAGAACCACAACCAAAATTCCTTTCGGCTACAATAATCGGGTTATTTAGCTTCTGAGCGTCTTCATAAAATGAAGGATCTATCGCTTCAAAAGCATGAACTGCAAGCTTCTTGAAATCAAAAGCATCATATTTGAACTTCCCCGAAATTATCTCATCCGTATTCGTGTCCGCGGCAAATATGCGTAAGACTTCTCCTTTGATAATATTGGACATTTTACCCTTCTCTCATCGATTTTGAATTAGTATTATTATTTTTTGGTATCGGCATAAATCTTTCCAATAAGCCTTTCAGAGTTGCAGCTACGCTACCAAAAGAATTTTATTGAATAGAGGCCAGGGATAAGATAGATAATCAATAAATAGGTGGTTTTATGGGCGAAGGACATGGATATGGGAAGACGATCTTATTTAATGAACATTTTGTCGTGCATGAGATACCGGCAATAGCCTCAGCAATCGATAAAAAGACTGTTGCGATTGTGAAGGAATCGGGTAAGGGGGAGTTTGTGCTCTCTGACGAAAGGCCTGAGACGCCCGGATACAAGAAAGAAAAACTGTCCGAACAGAAGGATTCACTGGATAGGATATTTAAGACAATGGATCTTCTGGATAAGAAGGACTCAGTTGAACTTACGTTGGGTGGCGATCTTCTCTGTGCAAGTGGACTTGGTGCTAGTGCAGCATCGTGTACTGCGACAGCAAGAGCACTCTCTGATCATTTCAACTTGAATTATTCTATTGAGGAGGTCAACAATGTGGCATATGAGGGTGAGAAAGGGTATCATGGTACGCCATCAGGTCTCGATAATACGGCCGCCACCTATGGTGGGTTGATCTGGTTTAAGAGGGGAGATGACGGTGTTATGGAGAAGCTGAACCTCGAGAAACCGGTCGAGGTAGTTATAGCAAACACAGGAATTGTTGCAGACACCACAGCCGCTGTTTCCGGTGTCAAGGAGCGAAAGGAGAAGTATAAAGAGAAATATAATGAACTCTTCAAGAGTGCTGAGGAGATGGTATATGAGGCAAGAAAGGCTCTTGAAGCAGGTGACATCAAAAGAGTTGGAGAGCTTATGAATGAGAATCACACTCTTCTTCAGGGAATAGAGGTATCCTGTAAAGAGCTTGATATGCTCGTTGAGATGGCACGGGATAACGGCGCAATTGGTGCTAAGATGACCGGAGGAGGTCTAGGTGGTAATATCCTTGCACTTACTCCCGGAAAGAAGCTCCAGGAAGAGGTTGCAAAGGCAATCGAGAGCAAAGGATTCAGTGTGATAAGGACGAGTGTGGGTATCTGATTAATCTCAAAAATTTTTGATTTTGCTCTTATGAGGTTGTGGTTTTAAGATGAGAAGTGATATTGTTATTTAAAATTAAACCTCGGTCATAATGGCGGGGTGTTTTTGGGGTCTTACCCTTCAAAAATGTACCTTGAATGGCATGAAAGAATGAATAAAGAGGGTTAAATATGGAAATGACATTAGATAGTGCGAAAAAGGTTGTAGAAGCAGCAGAAAATAAAGCAAAGGATATCGGAGTCCCTATGAATATTGCAGTCGTTGACAAAGGCGGAAATCTTGTGGCTTTTGAGAGAATGGACGATGCGTGGCTTGGAAGTATAAATATCGCGATAAACAAGGCATTTACTGCAGTAGCTTTCAACATGACTACGGAGGATCTTGGCGCAGAATCAAAGCCAGAAAAGAGTCTCTTTGGGATACATGCAACTAATGAGGGGAGGCTTGTGATTTTTGGTGGCGGAATCCCTCTCAGGAAAGGGGATAATCTAATTGGTGCAATTGGTGTAAGTGGGGGAGCCGTTTTACAGGATATAGAGGTTGCAGAGGCGGGTGAAAAGGCTTTTTAAGCCTATTTATCTTATTTTTTTAAGTAAGGCTGAGTTATCTTGTATCTGAAAAATATAGGGCAATAAAAATTTTTTAAAATGAGAAGACACTGAACTATCTATCTCGAAGATAGTTCAATATTAATCATTATTTAATTTTGACAAATATCAAATCCAAAACATCCATCTATCATATCAGAAAAAAAGTTTTGGTTGATTCCACAAACCCATGTTTCTTCTGGTATTGTCGGTACTGGTATAATGATGGGAGGAAATGTATTTTTCACTCTTCTCCCCTCTAGCTTCTTTACTTCTAATTTCAACTTCATTTCTCTCACCTTTTATTTCTCATTTGGTTAATTGTTGCCTCAGAATCAGCAAAGTCCGACATCGGCATCTACCTTTATCGCATTCATTAGATCTTCAATAGCATCAAAATTTGCAGATATGCACCAAATATTTGTTGGCTCTCTCACTTTTGTCTCTCTTTTCTCAAGCTTCTTTACTTCTAATTCCAACTTCATTATTTTTCACACTCCCCTCTCTTTTAAAGACAATCCTCAAATAGAGATTCCAAACATATAGGGGATTTAATTGTATAAATAAATTATTGAGGGTTTTATCACTTTAATCTGGATATTCGCATAAAAAATTCCAAAAATAATAGGATAGTACCTAATGATGTAGAAAATTTTATAAATTTAAGAGCCTGTCCCCCAATCCGTTATCAACACTGACACTTAAGGTTAACTGTTGTGCAAACCCATAAAAAGCTCCCGACTTTAGATGCCTAATTGGCTACTGACGTCCGAATCGTATCGATA
>JAXHTN010000062.1:0-10119 GCA_034190145.1 Halobacteriota archaeon
AAAAAAACCTAATAAACACTGTATTATACTCGCACATTTGTGATAAGTGTTTTTAAGGCTTTTCATACCATTTTACATCATGAAGACAGGCCCCCCAAATATCAACATCGGTTAAATTAAGGTCCATACGTGATCGGTTAAGGACCACAAACTATATTTTTATAATTTGAGAGGTATCTCTTTCACAGAGAGGGGGCTTTCATCGGAGAGGATCGTAATCATGGCAATACATGATCTGAACCTTGCTGCATAGTACTGTGATAAGCTTATCTTGATAAAAAAAGCAGGATACTTTGCATGGGAGATGTTAAGGATGCACTAGCTTTTGAAAAACCTATAGTTTATGCGGGGGGCAGGATTCGAACCCGCGAACGCCTACGCGATAGGATCTTGAGTCCCACACCTTTGGCCACTTGGTTACCCCCGCACTTTCCAACCAATAAACAATCAGTGACTATATATCATTTACTTTTTATCCGGCCATGCTAAAAACCTTAAACAGCAAAGTATATACCTGATCACAACAAAGTCTGATAAAAAAACATATTGCGCCGGTGGTGTAGTGGTTATCACCGGGGCTTGCCAAGCCCCAAACCCGGGTTCGAGTCCCGGTCGGCGCAGTTAAAAAAAGCTAATTACCTCATATCAATTTTATATTTACCCATTGATGTCAGATATGACAGATCTTCACCAACTTTTACCTTCTCTTTGATATCCTCAGGTATCTTGAGTTCCATTGTAGAGTAATCGTCCATATTCATTATCTGAACTGTGTCATTGGCAATCGATAGGACCTGACCAAGCTTCCTCTCAACGAGAGGTACATCAATCTTGGCATTGACCGGTTGAACGATAGATCTCTTCTGACCGTCAAATAGACCGATAGCATCTATCCTAGCTTTTGAAGAACCATGCTTACCTGGCTTTGATGTTGATATATTCATTATTGTGCATGGTTCGCTATCAATCATGACATACCGGCCCTTCTTAAGGGTCCTGACTTCTGTTTGTTCTTTCATCTGTGATTCACTATCCTGAAAATAATATATCTAGAGGGCATCAAGAGCTATCTGAACGATATCTACGGTCTTGAGATCTGAACCTTTCTTCTTTGCCGCTTCATTCAAATTTAATGCACAGAACGGACAGGTTGTAACAATGACTTCTGCACCAGTCTCTATTGCTTCCTCAACCCTCTCAACACCGATATTGAGTGCCATATCCTTATATGCTGCTTTTACTCCAGCTCCTGATCCACAACATCGTGATTCAGGACCAGACCTGCGCATCTCAACAAAATCCGCTCCCAAACTTTTTATCACTTCTCTTGGAGCATCATAAACCTTGGCATGCCTACCTAGATGGCATGGGTCATGGTAGGTTACCTTCTTGTTCAAAGGATTTTTTATCTCTAGGGACCCATTGTCCATAAGCCTCTTAACATATTCCGAAAGATGTAAAACTTCGACATCAAGCTTACCAAGAACTCTTGGGTAGTCGTTCTTGATGGTGTTGCAGCATCCTGCACATGCAGTAACAACTGTCTTTGCCCCAGTCTCTTCGACCATCTTTATGTTGTGAGCCATGAACTCATCTTTAATTATCTCGCCCTGGCCAAGTCTAAGAAGAGGAGATCCACAACACCACTCCTTTTCACCAAGAATATTGAGTTCAACACCGGCTTTATCGATGATCTGGACACTAGCTTTTGCAAGCTTTTGCATCCTGTAAGATTCGGTGCATCCACCAAAGAATATCACCTCAGGTGTATCAGAAAGAGTAATTCCTTCAGGTAACCAATCCCCTCTTGTCTCAGCAGGTTCACCAAACGGATTCTTGAACTGGTTTATCCTATCATACATCTTCTTTTGAGATTCAGTCGGACCTATATTTTTAATGGCCCACTCTTTGACCTCCTCCCAGAACTCGATGAATTCAATATTGACGTGACAGACCTCCTCACACATACCACAGGAGGTACACTGGAAGATGACATCTCTGAACATTTCAGCAGTCTGCTGATCGAGATCGATCCCTCGTCTAAGTATCCTGTCGAAGACATTTCTGTGTTCCAGCTGTTTGAGATAGTATATCACACCCCTAGGAGTCCGTGATTCCCATCCTACCTGCCCGTATGTGGGGCAGGACGAAATGCAGTATCCACAAGACAAACACGCATGCAAATCATAAACACTTGGTATATCGCTTGCCATTTCAATCACCTCATCATTTATCCGCCGTCATAATCCTCTTCACAATCGGCATGATAGCCATTCCGAGTGGCAACACAGCGCCAGGCAATGGGAATCCTAATCTGGTCAATCCTTCCAGAGTCTTACCGGTGTTCATAGTGTCGTACGGATCCAATGAGAACTTAATATCATGCATAAGACCGTATGCGACCCCACCATGCAATTTTCTGAGATTGTACGAGAAGAATACTCCAAGACCCGCAGGTCTACCGCCATTCTTGAAACCGATACTGGCTACCTGCCCCATGAATCCGAGAGTCATCAAGTTCCTGATCAACTTTCTCTCATCACAAAGGCAGTAAGGCATGAACATCACGCTGTTCCTGTCGGATACCATACCAACGATTGCGCCTCTGAGTTTCATCTTCCTTATAAGTTCATAAATATCACTGGTTGCACTATTCATGTTACGAACCGGAACGAAAGCTTCTGCAAGCAGAGAAGATGGCCCAAGTCTTCGGGTCCTACACTCATATGCCCTCTCTTCCCACTCGTGCTCACCCAGTTCGGGACTCTCCTTTTTAGCTCCTTTCATCATCTCATCTACGATGGCCTCTTCAACGTCCATCGACTCTTTTGTCCCTTCTAAAACGACATTTAGCATACAACCATCGGGAGAATCGCCATGACCGAGTTCACCTAAAAGTTTGAAATGCCTATCATCTGCAAAAGAGATAAAATAAGGATTGACGCTGGACCGGGTAAGCTCCCGTATTGCACCGCATACCGATCTGAAGTCGGAGAAAAGGTAAGACATGGGACGTAACTCTCCTTTTGGATAGATTTTAAGAGTAACTTTTGTAATGATTCCAAGTGTACCTTCTGCACTCACGAATAGTTTATTCAGATTATAACCAGTGCCCACGGATTGTGTATCCTTTGATCCGGTGTTCAGTATCTCTCCGTTTGGCATCACAATCTCAAGGGATCTGATATTGTCGCAGATTCCACCATATTTGTACGATCCGACACCGACTTTACCACCGGTATTTATCCAACCTGCCACAGTCGCAGCTGCATAACTGCTCGGATATGAAGCCACCATATACCCTTTCTTATCAACCTCATCACAGAGATCTTGCCAAGTAATACCAGCCTCGGTTGTAACCGTCATATTATCGCTATCAATTTCAAGAACATGATTCATGTGGGTTGTATCTAGAACAATCCCACCTTCGACAGGAACTGCACCTGTCATCGCCCAGCTTGCACCTCCCCTTGGCACAATGGCTATGCGTTCTTTGTTAGCAAACTTTACAATCTTTGAAATCTCTTCGGCGCTTTCAGGCTTGACAACGCAATCCGGCCTCCAGTTGAACATAAGGTCCATCATCTTCGGAAAACCTGCGACATCGTGACTGTATATACGCCTGGTGAACTCATCGTCTCGTATACGATCTTCACCGACTATACCCGACACCACACTAGATATGAGTTCTGATTTAGTAGCAACCATGGGCCCCTCCCATATATTAATTTGATTAGTCGGGTTGCATATATATCAATATTTCGTTCTTAATATCACTTGCGTCAATATGAAAGTATATTAAGGTTTCAATCCAATCTATACCTTGAAGTGTGATTGTACATGGGGGAAGAAAATCCGGTTGGAAGCATTACTGATATGATAATGATGGTAGTAGCCATGGGATTCATGTTTGCTTACGGAAGGGAAGAGGTAAGGATTGGGATTGGTACTGGCATGAATCTGATCTTTGGACCTTTAAATGCACTACCCCTCCATGTAATAATACTACTGATGGCCTTATTAACAGGTCTTTTCAGCACAGCCATACGCAAGTACATGGTGAACTGGGAAGAAGTGAGGGCCAATCAGAATCTCTCAAGGGACCTTCAGGCCAGAATGAGGGCGCTTAACAAAGAGTTCAGAGAGGCCCAGACGGAGGAGAATAAGCACAAGGTGAAGAAGCTCGAGCAGAAGAGAGCGGAGCTTATGAAAGAGCAGGCCGAGATGATGAGGGGACAGAGTGGGGCCATGATGCAACAGTTCAGACCGATGTTTTACACAATGCCTGTCATTCTCGGGATCTTCGGTTGGATGAGGTATCTTGTCTATCTTGCACCGGAGGGAGTTCGTCAGGCAAACGAGATTATGGTACTTCCCCTTATTGGTAGCGGAACCTTCGGATCTTCTGCGACCAACGTCTTAGGGTTTATACCATTCTGGATGTTCTGGTACATAATATGCTCATTTTTGACGGGTCAAGTGGTAAATAAAGTTCTCAATGTTGGAATGACATGAAGATTACACTCAGCGGACTTCCCGGAAGCGGAACAACCACCGTTGCAAAAATCCTTTCTGAGAGGCTGAACCTTGAATACATCTCTGCCGGAATTATATTCAGAAGGCTTGCTAAAGAGAGCGGTCTTTCTCTTGCGGAGTTTGGAAAGATGGCGGAGAACGACTCGGAATTTGATTTGATGATAGACAAGAGACAAAAAGAGGTCGCAACGAGCAAGGATGATATTCTGGTTGAAGGAAGATTGTCCGGTTTTATGATCAATTCTGATCTGAAGGTATGGATCGATGCACCACTCGATGTAAGGGCAAAGAGGATCTCAGAACGTGAGAATATACCACTCAAAGAGGCTACTGAAGATATTGTTGTAAGAGAGGCATGTGAGCATACCAGGTATATCTCATATTATAACATAGACCTGAAGGACCGTCACATATACGACATCATCATCGATTCTTCCAAACTTGATCCCCAATCAATTGCAGACAAGATTATCTCAGCACTCGGTGAAAACCCAAATAGTAAATATCCCTTAGGAAAAACTATAGACTATGCCAACACCGATGGAGATATATCAACTTCTCCCGAAGACCAACTGCAAGATATGCGGTGAATCGACCTGTATGGCTTTTGCAGTAAAATTGCTCTCGAAGGGAGGAAAGATAGAAGAGTGCACACCCATAATCACCGAGGATAAGTATAAAGAAAACCTTGAAAAGCTAAATGAATTACTTGAACCGATAACAGGTGCTACTAAGACGGGTCTTGTTATTTACGAAGATCTTTGCTTTGGTTGTGGTAACTGCGTCGTTGCATGTCCGGTAAATGTCGCAAATGACCCGTATGGCGTAGGTTATGGTAAAGGCCCGACGAACGATAAGATGATTCTTAAAATAGTGAATAAGATAGTAGTTCCGGCAAACATAGATGGTTGCAGAAGGTTTGGGGAAGGAAAGATCATGTGTGTTGCTTGCACGGATGTCTGTCCGTCGGAAGCGATTGAGTTCGTCTGAAGAGGTTGCGACCAGACTGTAAGATTTTTATTATATAGCCCTCAAGTAGAGTACTGGACGTTTAGGAGATGACGTTTCATCGACCAAATCAAAGATTATTTTGAGATATTGCAATAACAGGTGAATGGCATGAATGAAGAAGATGAGAACCTTTGGCGAGGAAGGCTTTCGGAAGAGATAGACAAGGATATGGCAGAGTTCATAAGTAGCCTCTCAGCCGACAAGAATATTGCTGAAATAGATATCGACGTCATGGAAGCCCATAATATAATGCTCTCAAGGCAGGGTATAATCTCAAAGGATGATCTTACAAAGATACTTGGTGCTTTTGAGGAGGCAAGGAAAGACCTCAAGTCAGGTAAACTTGACCTTGACGATCCAGATAACCTCAAACATATAGATGTTCATCCACTGATGGAAAAGTATGTGATAGACTCATGTGGTGTTTGTGTTGGTGGGAAGACCCACTTTGGTAAGAGCAGAAATGACCAAGTGATGACCGATGTCCGCATACGCCTCAGAGATGAGGTGAATGACATCTCAGAGCTACTCTTAAATTTTGCAGAATCGTTACTGAGAATTTCAGAGGATCATACAGAGACAGTCATGCCCGGATACACACATATGCAGCACGCTCAGATAACGACATATTCCCATTATCTACTCTCATATGTTGATATCCTCTCTCGTGATCTGGAGAGGTATGATGATCTGTACAAGAGGTTGAATTTATGTCCTCTTGGAGCGTGTGCTCTTGCAGGTTCCAGCATTGATATCGATAGGGAGTACACGGCAGAACTTCTTGGTTTTGATGGTGTCCTTGAAAATACTATTGATGCCGTATCAAATAGGGACTTCATACTGGAGTTCGGATCGGTAGCTGCTATCACCATGACCACATTGAGCAGGATGGCACGAGATCTCATCACATGGTCCACGTACGAGTTCGGTTTTATCGAGTTTGATGATCGGTTCAGTGATATAAGCAGCGCCATGCCTCAGAAGAAGAATCCATGTTCTGCAGAGATGGTTAAGGGAAAGACCGGATCTGTAATAGGTTCACTGATGCGACTTTTTGCAACAGTTGAGAGCTCACCCACCGGATACAATCTTGAGTTTCAGGAACTGAATGCAGCCCTATGGGAGTCGATACCTGCCGTTAAGAGCACCATCAATATCATGAATGCAGTCTTTGAGACTCTAACAATAAACGAGGGGCGTATGAGGGAAGTCTCGATTGTAAACAACATAACCGCACTCGATCTCGCTGAAGTGATAGCAAAAAAAGAGGATTCTGGAATCACATTTAGAGAGGCTCACTTCATAGTTGGAAATATCGTAAAGGACCTGATCTCGCAAAGTAAGACCCTCACAGATATTACGCCGGATTATGTCAGTGGTATCTGCAAGAAGATCGCAGGAAAGGATGTTACATTTTCAAAAGAGGATCTTTCAGGCGTGGTCGATCCCTTGATAAGTGTGTCAAGAAGGAAGAATCCCGGACATCCTGCACCAGCAGAAGTAAAAAGGATGATAGAGGCAAGAAAGGCAAAGATCTCAATGATGGGTGGAGATCTAAAAAAGAGACAAGAGAAGGTAGAGGCCAGTAGGAAGACCTTGAGAGGGTACCTTTAACTGACTAATGTTATTAAATTTGATGATGGAGAAGCTCTTTGTATACGGAACATTGAAGAACAAGAGAATTCAAAGAGCGGTCTTCGGAAGATCTGATGATGGGGAGCCGGATGAACTCCTCGGATTTTGCACCTCAACATTCAAGATGGGAAATCTTTTGTGCCCTGTCATAGTCTCAGATCCTTCTTCAAGTGTTTTTGGTCTTGTAATCTCTGTTAATTCTGAAGAGATGAAACTACTGGATAAGTACGAGACTAAAGCATACAAGAGAGTAAGAGTAACTCTTAAAAGTGGGATAACTACTTGGGTGTATGTTGAGAATAATAGAATTAATGAGGGTTAATTGAGGGAAAAAGATGGCTGAAGGTGAAGAGAAGGCTGAGATCAAGGTCTCAGGTATGACATGTGCCACGTGTGCACAGACCATCGAGAACTCATTGATCGGTCTTGATGGCGTCTCCGATGCAACTGTCAATCTAGGTAGCGAGATTGCAACCGTCAAGTATGATAAAAACAAGTTGAATCTTGGCGATTTAAACGGCGCGGTGAAAGAGGCGGGCTATGACGTGATAAACGAGAAGGTCACACTTAAAGTTGGCGGGATGACCTGTGCTACATGTGTGAAGACGATTGAAAGCGCCCTTTCAAAGCTAGAAGGAGTGATAGATGTAAACGTCAATTTGGGTGCTGAGAAGGCATATGTCACTTACAACCCTCGCTCAATAAGTGTCTCTCAGATGAGAGATGCCATCCAAGATTCCGGGTACCAGTATCTTGGCGTCTATGGTGAAGACACAACCGATCTTGAAAGAGAGGCGTACCTGAGAGATATGAGATCAAAACAGATAAGAATCCTCGTCGGTTTCTCTGTTGGTATTCCCCTGATGCTCTCTATGTTTCTTCCGATGAGTAGCAGATTTCCGATGGAATACATTGTATTTCTAATCGCTTCGCCCACTTTCATCTACCTGAGTTATCCGATATTTATCGCTGCTTACAGATCTCTTCGGAACAAAAATCTCGGAATGGATGTGATGTACTCCATGGGCATAGGTGTCGCTTACGTCTCGAGCGTCCTCGGTACATTTGAGATATTCCTTCCTCGTAGCTTTAACTTCTACGAGGCGGCAATATTTCTCGCGACATTTCTGACGCTTGGTAGGTATCTGGAAGCACGTGCAAAGGGCAGAACGTCAGATGCAATAAAGAAGCTCATGGGACTTCAACCAAAGACCGCCATCGTAATCAAGGATGATCACGAGACCGAGATCTCGATCGAGGATCTTCAGGTGGGAGATATTGTTCTTGTGAAACCCGGTGAGAAGATACCTGTGGACGGAAAGGTCACTTCCGGTGAGAGCTACGTAGATGAGTCCCTAGTTACAGGCGAACCGATACCATCCCTTAAGAAAGAAGGCGATGAAGTCATCGGTGGCACAATAAACAATAATAGCGTTTTAAGATTCAAAGCAGAGAAGATCGGTAAAGATACCGTGCTCTCCCAGATAATACGGCTGGTAGAGGAGGCGCAGGGTTCAAAACCTCCCGTACAAAGGATCGCAGACCGTGTGGTGAGCTACTTCATACCACTTGTGCTCACAATTGCATTCGTCTCATTCTTGTACTGGTTACTCTTCACAGATGAAACACCACTCTTTGCACTGACGGCGATGATATCCATTCTTGTTGTCGCATGTCCTTGCGCTCTTGGTCTTGCAACACCAACAGCGGTTACGGTGGGCGTCGGGCGTGGTGCGGAGCTTGGCGTTCTGATCAAGAATGGTGAGGCACTCGAGATACCCGGAAAGCTGACAACGATCGTGTTTGACAAGACGGGAACACTTACAAAGGGAAAGCCCGAGGTCACTGACATAATTTCCTTTGGAATGGAAGAAAAAGAACTCCTGAAATATGCTGCAAGTGTTGAGAAGAACTCTTCGCATCCTCTAGGTGAAGCGATAGTAAGAAGGGCAGAATACGTCTTTATCGATCTTTCTGAGGTTGAGGATTTTGATACATTCTCAGGAAAGGGTGTGAAGGCAAGAGTTGACGGAAGAGATGTTATTATTGGTAACAGAATGCTACTTGGTGAAGAAGGGATAGATATTGCCTCAGTTGAAAGTAAATTAACTGAGCTAGAAGATGAAGGTAAGACTGCAATAATGATCTCAATTGACAAGGAGTTGAGCGGTGTGATTGCTGTTGCAGATACTTTAAAAGAGACAACATCAGACGCAATTGATGAGCTTAAGAACGCAGGCCTTAACGTAATCATGCTAACAGGTGACAACGAGAGGACGGCAAGAGCCATTGCGAAGAAGATAAAGATCGAGAACCTTCTCTTTGAGGTCTTGCCCCAAGACAAGGCAAATGAAGTGAAGAGATTGCAGGAGAATGGAGAGGTGGTAGCATTCGTTGGAGATGGCATCAATGACGCTCCTGCACTTGCACAGGCAGACGTTGGAATCGCAATTGGGAGTGGAACAGATGTGGCAATAGAGAGTGGCGAGATTGTCCTTTTAAAAGATGATCTTCTCGACGCCGTAGCAGCCCTTCAGTTGAGCAGGAAGGTGATGACAAGGATAAAACAGAATATATTCTGGGCGTTTGCGTATAACACCATTTTGATCCCTGTTGCAGCTGGCGTTCTTTATCCATCCTTCGGGATAACCTTCAGACCCGAATTTGCAGGATTTGCAATGGCGATGAGTTCGGTTACTGTCGTCAGTCTCTCGCTCTTACTCAGGGGTTACGTACCACCTGTGAAGAAGAGAAGGAGAGTGACCACCGGTCTTTAGATGATACTCGAACCATGTTTGGTAATACTTGGTGTAAGATTTATTATGTTGCTTTCTATATTTAGGGGTAGGGGTTTGTAATGGTTGAAGAGGTCTTTACTTTTATTGTAGGTGGCAAAGCCGGAGACGGCGTAAAGAAGGCAGGATCAGTCGCATCAGG
>JAXHTN010000063.1:0-10074 GCA_034190145.1 Halobacteriota archaeon
ATAACTACTTTTTCCACCCAACCGATGATGATTGGATCTATTGATCTTGTTGATAAGTGAAGTATATGGATGTTATTGTCTATTGCGGAGATTACTTCAATTATCACAAAAAACCGGATGAAGTGGATTGTTAACTTCCATATTTATCAGCCCATGGATATTTAACGCTGGAGTGAATCAGTTCATTTGTAAGGATAATTATAAGAACGGCTCGATCATATCAAGATCGACATAAATCTTCATCTCCTTTTTTAGGCTATGGAATTCGCGCTTCCTCATAGCATTTGAGTCCAGATGAATCAGAAGCCTTGAGGAAGATACCATAAGGTCGTCATTTATCGCCTGGATGAACTTGAGAACCATCTCAAAATCGTTTTGTGATACGAGGTATTCAAGTCCGTCAATGAGTATTATACCATCCTTTGCATCCTTTATGAAATTAATAAGCGTGGATTGAAGTTTTGTGAAGATATCCGAGGGATGTATACAGGTCATCCCATCCATCTCGTTTCTTGTAAGCCAGATAACAGGTGTCTTCAGAAGGCCATACTCCTTTTTTATTCTGCGTGAGTTCTGCCTTGATACACATAAACCTGGTTTTCCATGTCTTACAAGGTCAATAAATATGTCATAAGAGGGTCTTGTATCCTCACTATCAATAAAATAGATTATGCCCGAATCGAGATTATACTCAAGATCGGTATCTATACTCTCTTCCTCAACAGGTTTTATAATGAGCCCTGAGATCTCGGATAGGTCTTTTAGAGTAACAATCATTCCCCTGGTCTCAGAACCCTCTTCGATCAGAGCAGTAGAGACGTTCAAAGGAATAATTCCATCTGTCCTTTCAAGATCAATGGAGAAATCATCCTTGTTTATCATCTCAATTTCTTGACCAAGAATTGATGATATCGGTCTACTTATACAATTGTCATCTTTCAAGAGTCTTTTTGCGCTTTTATTGACGGTTTTGACTCTTCCGTATAAATCAGTTGATATTGTTGCTATCGGAGACTCCTCGATCAATTTCTCTAGTTGTTTTGTCTTTTCCTCTAGATTTGACCTGTAAATCATAAGCTCTTCTTCGGCTTTCTTTCTTGCTGTAATGTCTTTTATAAATACAAAATCAGCTGGCTTTCCTTCATACTCAATCGGCCCGACATTTACAAGCACAGTCAGGATCTCACCGTCACTTCTCACAGCACGTGTCTCGTACTGGACGTTTGATGTATTCTTTATAATTACTTCTTCATGTCCCTCAACTTCAATCTCCATGAATTCGGGTGAGATATAATTTGAAAAATCGGTATTTAACATCTCATTTACCTCGTATCCAAAGATCTGGGCCATCCGGTTGTTGACAAATTTGAATAGGTCATTCTGGATGATCACAATTCCATCGTTTGATCTTTCTATTAGGTTTCTATACTTGTCCTCGGAGCTTTGTAAGGCATCTTCAGCCTTCTTCTGCTGAGTGATGTCCATTATGAATCCTTCGATCTCCTCTCGTTCTCCATCTTCAGAGTATATACCCGATCCTTTCTCAAGAACCCATCTCTCTTCTCCTTTGATCGTATGAATTCTGTATGTAAGGCTAAATGGCTCTTTTTCATCAAGTGCTAATTTCAGTTTATTTAATACATAATCTCTATCTAGCGGATCTATGAACTGCGTGTAGGATATCCCACTAAGATCGGAGAAATGATACCCCGTTATTCCGGTGCTCCCCTCACTTGAGTATAAGAGAGTCCTCTCTTCATCATTCTTGCACCTGTAAGCCATACCGGGAAGATTCTTCAATAGATTTGAGATGGATCTCTGACCTTCTTTGAGCCTCTTCTCCGTTTCAGCAAGCCTTCTTTCGATTCTTATCTGGTCAAATACGCGTTTTACAACCTTGGGAATATTTTCTATTAGATTTTCATCCTTTACGAGGATATCACGGGCGCCGAGCTTCATCATATCTACTGCAATAGTCTCTTCTCCGACCTTTGCGATAACAATAAATGAGACGTCAGTACCTTTTTTGTTAAGTTCTTTTATAAGCTCTCTTCCGGTCATATCGGGTAGTGAAGATTCCAAAAGAATCAATGAGAAAACTCCAGTCCGAAACATCTCAAGCCCTTTCGAACCTTTCAAAGCATATTCAGCCTCCAATCCATATTTCTTGAGGGCCTTTCTGATAGATAATACCGGCTCTTTTCTACTTCCGATTATTAGAATGTCGCTCTTGGTATTCTCTTCTTTTCTACTCATAACTTGCTTCCTTGTCGGTTTTTTTCAAATAGCTAAGGTTCCGGATATACATTTTACCCCGATCCTTCTCATTGAACCGGTATGTTAATTTTCTTCTCTTTAAACTCAATCATCTCCTTTTTTAGACTATGGAAGTCACGAGGATCGAGTGCCTCCGAATCGATAGGTGTTATAAGTCTTGAGGAAGAGACCATAAGGTCGTCATTTATCGCTTGGATGAACTTGAGGACCATCTCAAAATCGTTCTGTGTCACGAGATACTCGAGACCATCAAGTAGGATAACGCCGTCTTCTGCCTCGCTGATGAAGTTGTTGAGTGTCGATTGAAGTTTTGTTATAAGATCGTTGGGGTGTATGCAGTTCTCGCCTTCTACCTCTTTTCTTGTTAGCCATACAATCGGTGTCTTCTCCAGCTGATACCTCTTCTTGATCTTTTCTGGATTCATCCTAGAGATACAAAGACCTGGCATACCATGTTTTACATGGTCTACAAAGATCTCAAATCCCGTGTCAGGTGAGTCGTCGTTTAATAGATAAATCTCGCCCTGATCGAGCTCGTACACCATCTCTGTCTCCATTCTCTCCTCTTCAACCGGTTTTATCATGAGTCCGGATATCTCGGATATATCCTTTAGAGTAACAATAAGCCCCTTCTTCTCTTCTCCATCTCTTAATATTGCGGTCGAGACATCAAGAGGTATCTTACTCCCATCTCTTTTAGAATAATCGAGGCTGAAATTATCCGTATTCTCGAGATCTATACCGTCTCCAAGAATTGATTTGATGATAACATTCTCATACTCTGTCATCTCAAGTAGTTTCTTCGCACTCTTATTCATCGTGCTGATGTTTCCATCAAGATCAGTTGAGATCGTAGCAACCGGAGACTCTTCGATCAGTTTCTCAAGCATAGCTGTCCTCTCTTCAAGACTCTGTCTGTACATGAGGAGCTCCTTTTCTGCCTCTTTCTTCTCTGTTATGTCTCGGAGGAAGATGAGATCTGCAGGTCTACCATCTCTTTCGATCGTCCCGAGATTGACGTCGATACTCAGTATCTTCCCATCTCTTCTGACGAGTTCGAGTTCGAATTGATTTTTAACCTCTTCTCCCGCGAGTCTTCTTTCGTATGCCACCCTTACTGCATCACTCTCTTTTGGTGATACGTGCTTTAAGAAATCTTTATCGATCAAATCTGAAATCTCATATCCTAGCATATCAGCCATCTTTTTATTTACAAACTTGAAGTGCCCTTCTTGTAAAATTATTATACCGTCGTTTGCACGCTCTACAAGATTTCTGTACTTCTCTTCGGATTCCCGCAGAGCATTCTCCATCCTCTTAATCTCGGTAATATCCATCCCCATACCGACAAGATAGAGCCTATCGGATATCATGGTCCTCAGTCCCGTGAAGAAATGGGGAATCTCCTTTCCCCCTTTTGAAGTTAAGTTTGCCTCGGCATTTGCTTCTCCATTAGAGAAGACCTCTTGCAGCTCCTGTGCCATGACTGTCTTATTCTCTCCGTTGAAGAAATCAAGAATATTCATGTTATCTATCTCTTCATTTGAATAACCTGAAATCTTCTCTGCATTCTTATTCCAACGCAAAAGCTGGCCTTTGTTATCGAACAAGTAAAATATTCCCGGTAAGCTATTTATCACAGAATCGGAGAAGCTCTTCTCCATCATCAGATCCTCTTCTACCTTTTTACGCTCAATTGCATATTTTATTGCCTTTGAGAGAAGATCAGTCTCGACCTGACCTTTGTTCAAATAGTCCTGCGCACCGTACCTTACAGCCTCAATACCTGTTGTTTCATCATTGAGTCCAGTAAGGACAATGATAGGAATATTTGGAAACTTATCATGCAACCTCACAAAAGTGTCGAGTCCCCAGCTGTCCGGAAGTCCGAGATCTGATAAAACAACGTCATAATATTTCTCTTCAATGCATACAAATGCGTCTTTCAAACTCTCGGCCTGCTCAACATCGAAAGTATTGCCTTTCACCTCTTTTAACATCTCTTTTATCAATCTGGAGTCTCCAGGATTGTCTTCTATCAATAAAATCTTTATAGGTTTTCCACTCTTTTCATTCATCTACATTCACCCCCATATGATTATTATAATGGCTATTCACATTTATTTCCTCCATTAAACAACGTCGTCTCCTTTTTAAGAGAGTAGAAACCTTGAGATTCAATTGCGTTTGTAACTTTTACTTCCTTTTGGCATCCATATATCCGGATCTATGTAGGCATCAAAATTATGTGGCACCTTCAAATAGTACTCAATAGTGAACACGCATATAAAAATTTTGGTCGTTAATATAAAAAATAAATAGGTAAAAATGATATAAATTACATATAATTAATTATTCACGATCTCAGACAAACTGACCTATATCAGTCTGTAAAATAGTTATTTTTTTCTCTTGTTTCTCGACCTTCTCCTTCCTTCCGTCTCTTCTTATATGGACCACTGTAAAGCCTCTTTCAAGCAAACTCTCTGTGATAAGATTGTGACGATGACACCTGTATGGATCCTCTTCACTGCACATGATTACGGTCCTCTTCTCTTTTGAAATATCTATCAAGCCCAGAATACCTCGTTTATACCACTCCTTTCCTTTGACCACCTCATACGAGATCTTATTTGACCTATAGCATTCTTCGTCGTTTGGCCTGCCCCCTAAGATGTTACCTACACCTTTTTCCTTTATAAAGACGTAATCGATTCCAATAGCCTCAAGCCCTCTCTTCAGATCTCTTTTATTGAAATGGGGAACATACTTGCTGTAGGGATTACTTCTGAGATCAACCACCACATCCACCCCTTTGATGAGCTGAGTAAATGTGTCAAAATCATGATTGCTATGCCCGATTGTGTAAACCGTGGCTTGGTCTTCTGTCATACAACATTTCTATACATGGCCCTCAATCCACGCCATTCATAAAAGCAGTGACTATCTCGTTTTCAGGATTTTCCTTTCTCAGATCGACAAATCTCTTCTCCTTTCTGCCAATGATAGGAATACTCCCAATTGGGACGTATTTGACAACATCCGGGGTGAAACAGACTCCGCCACCGATCTTATTCATTATTTCAAATGAGAGCTTCATATCTTTCTCATCACTCTCTATATAGATCTTCAACTGATCAGTGACACCGAATTTGTCCTTTTCCACAACACAGAGGTAATTTCTTACCTTTTTGTTGTGAAATATCATGTTATCTATCGTGTACGGACTTGTCAAGGTACCTCTTATCTTCACCAGATCGTCGAACCTGTGTTTAACAGTCCCTATCTTTATCGTTCTTCTTCCGCAGGAGCATTCATCATCCATAATATGCGAGCAGTCATTTGATCTGAACCTAATTGCTATAGTCCCTGTTCTTGATATTGTCGTATAGACGAGTTCGCCTTCCTCCCCATTAGAAACCCTCTCACCCGTCTCAGGATCGATAACTTCAACGAGTGCATGATCCTCACACCAGTGAAATCCATTCTTCTCTTCACACTCTGCTCCACTTCCGACCTCGCTAAGTCCATATCCCTGCCTTACATCCATATCCCATAGGTCTTCGAGCCTCTCTCGTATGGGGTCGGTAAGTGGCTCACCGAGAACATATGCCTTCTTCATATGAGTATCACGAGGATCTTTTCCGAACATCTCCTCGTACTCGTAACCAAGCTTCAGTATATACTGAGGTATGCCTATAATAACGGTCGGAGTAAACATAATCACCATACCGACCTGTTGCTTTGCAGTGGGAAGCTTACCCGCAGGTATAACAGTTGCTCCGATATCTCTTATTGCTTCATGGATGTCGATTCCGGCAAAGAACATACCGTATGGTGTGGCATTCTGGACAATATCATCCTCTGTAACACCAGCAGTCTCAAGATTACGCTTCTCAATTGAGACCTGTAGATCCACGTCGTTCTTCGTAAATCCGACCACAGTAGGAAGACCCGATGTACCTGAGGTGGTGTGGTAGACAGATATTTTCTTATCTGCGATTGCACCTTTGAAGTTCTTGACAATATCCTTCTTGCTGGAAAATGGTATCTTGACAAGGTCATCATAATCTTTGATATCATCAGGAGTAATACCTGCTTTCTTGAATTGAGACTTATAAAAAGAAGAGTTGTCATAAGCGAGTCTGACAGTTGAGCGCAAGCGCTTGTTTTGCAGCTCAGCCAACTCCTTTCTGGATAATTTATTCACATCCATCGAAAGTGCACCTTGTCCTCCAGTTGGATTATTAAATGTATTAATGTATCGGAATCGTCTCAATTTCTCTTTAAGACTCTTCCCGCAAGAATCTCATTTTGCTCACAATCTTCGAGAGCAACTTCACCGTTAACAATAACATAAACGATCCCCTCTGAGTATCTGTGAGGATCGACGTACGTAGCTTTATCAATGATATTCTCAGGGTCAAATATGGTTATGTCTGCAAAGTAACCTTCTTTGAGTAATCCCCTGCCACTTAAGCCGAGTTTATTTGCTGCAAGAGAAGTCATCTTCATAACCGCATCTTCCAGGCTGAGTACTCTGTCTTCTCTTACATATTTACCGAGGACTCTTGGAAATGTTCCATAACTTCTTGGATGAAGTTTCACCATTGCAAATTTACCTTCAGCAGGTATTGCGAGGCCATCGGAACCTATCATCGTTGCAGGATGCTTAATAATATTAATTACGTCTGCTTCACACATCTCAAAGAGAACAACCATCGCATTAGGCTCTTTTATTAAAAGGTCAAATAATGCGTCAAAAGGTTCTTTTCCCTGTAATTCAGCGATATTTGCAATGCTCATCCCCTCTAAATCCTTGTATTTCTTTGAAAAAAGCATTGAAAGGACAATATTTTCCCATCCGGAATCTTTAATTGGATTCTCCCATCCTGATATCCCTTCATTTATCTCACGAATTAATCTCTTCCGAATCTCATCATCCTTGAGCCGTTTGATCATTTTGAATATTCCGCCCTCATGGACCCAATTGGGAATAGTTGAACTCAGAAAAGTGCTTGAAGCAGTGTAGGGATATTGGTCACAGTTTACATTCAACCCCTCAGCTCTTGCTTCATCGATCAGCTTCAAAGTCTCATTTACTGCGCCCCAGTTCGGTTTTCCGGTCACTTTATGATGCGATATCTCAACGGAGATCCCCGAACGCTTTCCTATCTCTATTGCTTCTTTTACCGACTCAACAACCCCTTCACCTTCATTTCTGATGTGTGTTGTGTAGATGCACCCATATTCGTTTGCGACCTTTGCCAGTTCGACAAGCTCATCGGTATCCGTGAAGATGCCAGGAGGATAGATAAGCCCGGTCGACAACCCAAAAGCTCCACCTTCTATCGATTCCCTCAGTAAGTTTTTCATCTCATCCATCTCGGATTCAGTCGGTTTCTTACTGCTGCTACCCATTATAGCAAGTCTTATCGCCCCCTGTCCGACAAGTGGGACAATATTAATCGCTATTCCTTCATCAAAAAGACTTAAAAAATCAGAAAATGTTCTCCAACTCCAGTCAAAATTACCGGAAGCAGAGAGCGGGCCAAGATACTTCTTCAAAGAGTCGATCCTCTTTTCAGTTACCGGTGCAGCGGTAAGTCCGCAATTTCCGATGACCTCAGTTGTGACACCCTGACTTATCATACTCTTTGCCTGGGGACTCGAAAATATTGAAAAATCACTATGAGAGTGCATGTCTATAAATCCAGGCGATATAACAAGACCGGTAGCATCTATCGTCCTTTCTGCCTCACCATCACAGTCACCAACTACGATTATCCTATCGGATTCTATGCCTAAATCTCCCTTAAAACCAGGACTTCCGCTACCATCAATAATTGTCCCGTTCTTGATCTTTATATCCATATCAACTTCCTCTAAGTTTCTCCGATAGAAATGTTTCCGAGGTCGATGTCCCTTAATACTTTTAAGCTGACAATACCACCCACTATCAGATTTATATAGTATGTTATGAATCTCCAGAGGAGTACAAAGACTCCTAGAAGAGCAATATTGTCAATCATTATAGAGTATAATGACGCCAGTGTAACCTCAGTTACGCCTACAGCACCAGGTGTTGACGGGATCATGACGACAATATTAAGAAGGGCCTGTGCTGCGATTGATTGCACCCATACGGGGTCGAGGTTGAGTCCGATAAGAATGAATGATGCCACCATAAAATATGTGATCCAAGTAGCAATTGTAAGTAAGATCGCTATGGCAACGGCTCCTTTTGATTCCCTTACAAGTTTAAGCAAGCCATCACGGAAGTTATCAATCTCGCCGGTTGCCCAGGAGATCAAATGGTTAGATCGCTCTTCAGATATAAATCTTGAAAGAATCCCTCCGATAAAAGCTAAGAATTTCTTTATCCTCTCCACACTGAGCATCACATATCCGGCGATTCCGAAAAAAACGACAAAGGCAAGCATTGCACCCATAAAAACGTAATTGAGTAGTTCGTTATCTGCCAAAAGATCCTTGAATATGAATACACAAAACGGTGCCATAAGCCCAAGAACAAGCGCATCGAATATACGTTCTCCAAGGATAACCGCAGTAGCATCACCCACGGACATCCGGTCTCTACTCATAAGAATAATCCTCACAGGCTCCCCTCCGGCCTTTGAAGGCGTAATAGCAGCAGCAAAGAGGCTTGACATAAGTATAGTAATACATTCTCGAAGACTGATGTGATCCCCTATTCCTTCACTTATGACTTTAATGCGGAGTGCCCATGTAAGAAGTGAAAGAAGATAAACCAACATAGATATAATTAGAAACTCAGGTCGGATACTGGCAAGGCTCTTTATCGTCTCATCATCAATTGTAAATATTAGAATCGCAATAATTGCAACGATGCTAATAGATAATGAAATTATCAGTAGTCTTTTTGTTGTATCCATAGATACCCTAGAACCAGGGTTTTTTAATAATTAAACCTTCGCATTTCGAGGTATAATATGTCACCTACTCACAGCCCCATTTCTTCATATCAACCGGTTCCACACTCCGTAGCTCCATACTACAAAGTCCACCAACACCTATTTATCTAACCCCTTAGGTCCAATCTCGTGAAAAAATGAGGCGTATCGCCGCCTCATTCGCCCACTCTTGAATATGGAGTAATGAAGATATTTCCCAGCTTATTTATTCAATTGTAATGATACTAGCTGGATAGATTCAGCATTACTCTTCTCTCTGCGGCTCTTATGCTTAAGGAACGGTTTTTAATCTTTGAGAGTACCAGTTCTAAAATGCCCCAATAGACCGAGGGATTAGTGTTTAGCGGACTCAAGAACTTTGATATTTGCTCGACTATCTCCATATAAACTAATCCCCATTTTTGTTCTATATATGGGGTGGATAGTTAAAATGGATTTGGGAAAAATGTTGGATGGGTGGGTCAGTTAATAATAATACTTTCACTCCACGCTTGGCAAAGGGCTTTATTTAGCAAGGGTCATGTATGATCTATCGAAGTGGCATGCAACCTTTTTACAAAAGGTTGATCAAAACTACGACCTATGCACTTGCGGCATAGGCCATCTCCGCCTTACGGCGGAAATTAAATGTCACATTATCCCCTCTATTTTTAGGTGGGTTACTATGAAGATAAATGAACTTCGTCATGACCGGTACACGGTGTCATTACTCACGGATCATATGGTGATAACGCCAAAGTATAGGGGGAAAATATTAACTGACGATGTCGCTATGGTTTGTGAAGGTCTTATCAGGAAGACATGCAGGGAGATGGACATAGAGATCATAGATATGGCAATC
>JAXHTN010000064.1:0-9903 GCA_034190145.1 Halobacteriota archaeon
CGGTTTTGTTATTGAACATATCACTCACAACCTGCAGGAAAGCGTTCCAACAAATGATAGGTTCAATCTCTGAGAGTTTACCTTCCAAGTTTTGCAATTTCACTGTATTAATATTGGTTGATGATATTCGAAATACTCTGAAATGAGTTCAATAGTAAATCAGGTAGGCCCCTTCAGGCGATCCGCAGATGAACAATTTCCGCGGTCTTGCACGAATATGCATTTCCGTTATATTTCGGTAATAATATTCGTATGAAGATTTAAATTGCGCGCTATATGATTGATGATTAATCGAAGAGTCAGATCAATTATTTAATATATTAAATATAATATATTAGCACAAATTATCCAAAGTGAAAAAAGTGATTATTCAATTCAACCCTATTCTTGTCATAGCAGCACTTATTGCCACCGTTCTGTGCTCTTGCATAGGAATATATGCATTTTATGAGAATCCACAAAAGATCGAGAATAGGGTCTTTCTTCTCTTCATATTCTTTGTCGTAGTCGATTCAATCGCCGAGGTCCTGCTAGGTCTTTCAAGTTCTCCTGCAGAAGGGTTACCCTTTATAAGACTTGGATTCTTCGGTATAATTTTTATATCTCCGGCTGCTCTTCACCTCGCAACTGTCTTTCCGAAAGAGAGGAAGAAAATCTCAAGAAATGGATATTTTTTGTTCTCGCTCTATCTGATTCCTACAATCATTTATGGAATATTCAATAACATGCTCACAATTGAGGACATTGAATTGACTGAGTGGGGTTACAGATTTGCCATGGGACCGGATTACATATTTGTAGTTTATTGGTGCCTTATTGTTGGTTTATTAACCGTAATCCTCTTTCTATATAGTTTTATTCGCCATGAAACAGTCTTGGAAGGTAAACAGATGAGGCTGGTCTTTTATGGATTTCTCCTCTTGCTAATTTTGCTTGGTGGTGCAAATGCAGTTGCCCCAATACTTGATTACAATGTTTTTCCAATGGGTGTGGCCTCATTCTCAATACTTGCAATATTCATTGCATCCTCCATCCAAAACTATGACTTGTTCCTACTGAGGCCGATGATAATACCGGGCCTTGAGTCAATCGAGGCAAGACCTAAGAAGCATAATCTTGAGCAAGGTATGAGCTATGCTGTATACGAGGATGGGGAGGTAATTGGATACGAGGTCTTCACCGATCAGATCACCCATGGTATCAGCGGGCTCTGCATAACAAAGTACCAACCAGAGGAGATCAGGAGAAGATATGAAATAATTAAGACTCCGCTCGTATGGTTCACTTTCAAAGAGTGTGAAAGTGAGGTCATAATAGATCCTAATAGACTGGATATTGATCTGATCACACAGATAGAAGAGTTTTTAAAAATAATTGAGAAAAAAATTATATTTTTTGATTGTTTCGATCAGATTCTACTTGTAATAGGATTTGATGGTGGGATTAGTCTCTTAGAAAATATTAAATGCATCTGCAAAGAGAAGGAATCGATACTCTTGCTATCGATCAATCTCAACCTCTTTAGTAGGGATCAAATAAAGATTATCCGAGAAGAATTTTTAGAGGTGCTCTAATGAATGTGATAGTCCTCTTCCTACTCCTCATGGGGAGTATCAATCTTATCCTTGCAATTTTATTTTTGTATTATGCAGTTATTAACTATTCTAAGTTAAAAGGAGCAGTTTCACAGCGTTTCATCTTATCAGGAGCTCTCTTTTTTGTCATTACCGGTTTCTCTAACGCTTTCTATTCTTCAACACCAACAATATCATTATCTGTAAGTTACTTCTCATTTATTCTCGGTTTCTTCTTGATATGCGCTGGAGAGGTCCATCTGAACAGGACTATTCATTATGTTGTCTCTGTGACGGGTGAAATGACATTACCGAGGGCATCGTCTCAAAAGAGGTACCGTTTTTTGGCATTGTCAGTAATCTCTTTTATCGCAATACCCTTAGCTACACTTACAAGTATCTCTGGCCCATTTTCAAGCTATGGTATTGTAAGTTCTTCTATCACCTCTTTGAGCCTGTTGTTGCTAATTATAGGGGAGAGGGAGGTTCACATTGCGACGAATATCTTCTCAAAAACCGGAACCACTGCGATCAATCCTGAAGAGATTGAACTACTAAGGGATGACATAGTTGCAGCAGGCATTTACTCCGATATAATAAACACATTCCTAACGATTGTAAAACAATTTATTAGTGAGGATCTTTTAGAGAATACACTCAACAGATGGACTGCTGAAAACCCAGTACTCTTCGAAGGCTGCTTTGCGAAAGGAGAAAACAGGATAGATGCCTCACTCGTCATTAAAAACCTAGATAGATTGTGTGAGACAGGAAGATATGAGGTAGTTTTAAGAGTCTTTTCCGTGCTTATCAATCGTCTTATCGATCCATATCGTGATATTACAACGACTGAACATGCTAACAAGTTGCTTGAGCAATCTTTTAGGGCAACAAAGCGCCAGTATGGAGATAGTCACATAATCTATGACATCTTGAGATCATTGCCCGATGGCATACTTGAGGTAGAGAAATTATCTCTTCTTAGTAGAAATGAGCTTGAGCTCAAGGTAAAGAAGAGGACCAGTCAGCT
Source organism: Halobacteriota archaeon (assembly GCA_034190145.1). Taxonomy (GTDB): domain Archaea; phylum Halobacteriota; class Syntropharchaeia; order DAOWMC01; family DAOWMC01; genus JAXHTN01. Next base: position 2,605 of record JAXHTN010000064.1, read on the forward strand.
TGAAGAGACGCTGAATGAACTCAAGATTACATCACTTGAGCTTTCAAAAGAGAAAGCTTACACTGAAAATATCTTAACAAGTATGGCCGATTCCCTCATTGTTGTCGGTACGGGCGGGAAGATCCTTGAGGCTAACAAGGCAACATTTGATCTTCTGAATTATGACTATGGACAGCTAATTGGGAAGCCAATAGAAAGCATCCTGTTGCTAAAGGGGGAGTTTGATTGCGATAAGCGAAATAGGCTCTTGTTGTTCGAGGAGATCTTTAAAGAGGGTTGCATGGACGTCGAGATGGGCTACAAAAGTAGCGATGGTTCGATTGTTCCAGTCAGCTTCTCGTCTTCCATAATGAGAGACGATCTTGGTGACACTGTTGGTTTTGTCTGTGTTGCAAAGGATATCACCGAACGCAATCAGATTAAAGAAGCTTTGAGAGAGTCTGAATTGAGGTATAGAACTATATTTGAGACTACAGGCACAGCATCAGCTATTGTGAACAATAATACCACAATTGAACTTGTTAATAAGGGTTTTGAGGAACTATCAGGGTACACCAAAGATGAGCTGGAAGACAAGATGAGCTGGATAGAGTTCCTATCAGAGGGCGATCTGGAAGATATAATGGAAAGCTACAAAACAAGGAGTATAGATTACGGAGAAGAACCATGGAGTATCGAGTTTGGGATAATTGACAGGTACGGGAACGTCAAAGAAGTTTTCATGACCGTATCACATATTCCGGGAACAGATAAAAATGTTGCATCCCTTCTGGAGATTACCCAGAGAAAGAGAATGGAAGAAGAGTTGAAGAGATCGGAAGACAAATTTCATTTGCTTTTTGAAACCAGCCCGGATGTTGTGGTTATGCTCGATACTAAAGGGAGACTCGTCGACGTTAACAGTGCCGTATATACCATCTTCGGATATGATAGAGAGGAGATCATAGGAAGATACGTAGAGGACTTAGAGTTCATTTCAAAGAATTATAGCAAGAATTTGCTTGAAAATCTTGCAAGAAGAGTAGCAGGCAAATATATACCGCCTTATGATGTCGAGGTGAGGACCAAAGGAGGGGGGCTGCGTTTTGTTGAGATTGATGCAAATGTGATTGCAAAAGATGGCCAAATTAACGGCTTGGTTGTTATCGCAAGAGATATCACAAGGCGTAAACAGGCCGAGGACGAGATCGCACAGAAGAATGAAGAACTGAAGATAATGAGAGATAAACTTATTGAGTTGAACATTCATCTTGAGCAGATGGTTGAAGAGAGGACATCTGAGATCGAGAACCTCCTCAGGCAAAAGGACGCGTTTGTAAGTCAGCTTGGGCACGATCTGAAGAGTCCGCTTACTCCACTTATGGTGATGTTGCCTATGATACTTGATCGAGAGAGTGATCCGGAGCTGAGAAATCTCGTGAAGACGGCAATTGAAAACGCCACGTATATGAAGAATCTTGTAATCAAGACTCTAACGCTTGCAAGGCTCAATTCACCGAATGCAGAATTGAATATGGAAGATACGGACCTATATTATGACGTAAACAACCTTATAAAAGCAAGAAGAACGGTATTTGAAAGTAACTGTATGGAAATTGAGAATAATGTTAAGGTTGAGACGATAGTAAGGGCAGATAAATTGAGGCTAGAAGAACTCTTTGACAACCTCTTAACGAATGCAATTAAGTACAGAAACGGCGATAGTGGTAAACTGATGATAGATGTTGAGAATGGTGATAACGGTTTTGTAACTGTTTCTGTAAAGGACACCGGAATCGGCATGGATAGTGAAGAACTGAAGCGTGCGTTCGATGAGTTCTACAAGGTGGATGACTCCAGGCATGACCTCAATTCATCCGGGCTCGGTCTTACGATATGCAAGCGCATCGTTGAGCGACATGGCGGGAAGATATGGGCCGAGAGCCCTGGAAAGGGGAAGGGAACGACGTTCTACTTTACTCTGCAATCCGGTGAAGCTTAAATTACTTATTGAACTCCCTTATGCCTCTTCCGGTGCACTCAAGTAGATAGAAGGCGGATTTTTGTGAAGGCCAGGTCCCGATACCACAGTCCGGTCCGGCATATTTTATCCTATCTCCAAATGTGTCATAAGCGTTTTTCAGCCGCTTCAGGACCGTATCACTCGAGTTAAAATGAGTTATCATATCTTCTATGAAATTACCATCCTTCCAGACATCTATATTCTTCTCATCGTTGTACTGCGCAGCCATCGCATAGATATCGGTTCTCGATACGCCGACTCTTATAAACTTATCCGAGAACTCAAGATCGTTTAAATCGATCACGTCCAGATAGTGTGGATTTGCAGCAGATTCGATACCTAGAACCCCAACTCCATCAACCTCACACATAGGTTTGTAACATATCGGTGAGTGAAGGTGTATCTCCACGTCAATTGCGCTCCTCTTTGCTGATGCAGAAGCGGTCTCAAGAGCCTTCACCATGTCATCCCTTTTAATGTTTATATCAGGATTTAAGCCCAGGCTAGGCTCATCGATACTTACTGTATAGATCTCAAGATTCTTTGAAAGATCTATTGAGTTTTTAACAAACCGATCTATAGATTTTGCAAGGTTTTGAAGGATGTCTCCAAAAATTGTGCTACCAAGTTGTTTCAGATGAAGTTCTATAGGGCCTGTAACACAGATCCTCGTCTTCATCCTCTCGCCTTTCGTATCACGGTACTCCTTTGCAACCGTTTCCATCGCCTCAAGTTCGATAATCTTGGCCTTCTCATTCTTCACAATAAACGGCTCACTATCCTCTTCCTGTGTTATAATTCCGAGGAACTGTTCATTCATCTCTTGGAACTGTGGATATGTTGGGATGATAACTCCGGCATCTATCTTCTGCCTCATTGCATCTTGAAGTATCTCAAATAGCCTACCTTTCATATGGGGATCTCTGAAAGCGTTTTGAATCCACTCTCTTGAGACATCTTCTGGAAGTGGATAGCTACCGACATCATCAAATAAGACCATAACAGTGAACACGTTTTCACCCATAAAAAGATTTATGCCTAAAGATATGTCTGTATCAAGGGAAGGGAGCCGAATGAAGGATGATGAGATTAGACAAGGGAAGGTTCACACATATACAGGCAATGGGAAAGGGAAGACTACCGCAGCACTGGGACTTGCCTTCAGGGCCGTTGGGCAAGGGCTAAATGTCCATATGTTGCAGTTTATGAAGGGTGATGGAGAGGGTGGTGAGATCGCCCAGGCAAAAAAAATTCCCAATTTTACCATAACCCAATTCGGAAGACCCGGTTTTGTCGATCGGTTTAATCCTGATGAGCTTGATATCGAAATTGCAAGAAAAGGGCTTAAATACGCTTGTGATCTGGCGAAGAGTAGTGAATGTGATGTTCTTATACTCGACGAGATAATCGTGGCTGTTGCGTGGAATTTGATAGGTTTAAATGAAGTTCTAGATCTGATCAAAGATAGATCAGAGAGTGTCGAGCTTGTACTCACAGGTAGATGTGCTTCTGAAGAGATTATTGATCTCAGTGACTATGTGACCGAGATGAAGGAGATCAAACACCCATATCGAGATGGGATAAAAGCGAGAGCAGGCATTGAATATTAGATCAGTTACTTTTGAGGGAATCGATTGAAAAGTTTTTTACATATTGGTTTGATACCTATTTTCTTGTAAATGCATACTGGATTCGGATTAAGAGGGAAAAGGAAATGAAAGGTGGTCTGGTATGAGTAAAGAGGCTTTGATAGACAAATCGCATGCTTATCTGAACAACCGTTTCTTCCCATGGAATTTTATAGTGGAACCTGTAAGCGAAGAAGCGATAAGACATTATGTCAAATATGCCATCCCAATAGGACCTTTGAAGACAGACGCTATTTTAGTAAAATACGACATCTCGCATCTCAAAGACGCGATTGAAGAAGAAGTGTACATCGCAATAAATGATTTCCTTGTTGATCCTACAAACAAACATGCAAGAAGAGCCCATGGTAAATTTGCAGACGATTATCCCTTTGCATACACAAAAGGGCTTATATTTTCCATCCTTTATGAACTAGGAATGGAACTTGAGGATGTTGTTGATGTCGACTCCCTACTACAGCTTGTTGGGGTCAGCAATGAATCATTTGATAGAATGAAGAGCGTTCTGAAGCGTAGTTTGTACATACAGAGAAGCGAGGTCAAACCGGGAATACCTTTTACATCCATTATCAATAGGGACGTAATACATCCCGATGGAACGAAGGTTGGGATCTTAAAAAGTGTAAAATTTGATCCTCGATTGGGATATTTGACAGAACTTTTAATTAAACCAAGAAAAAATGCCAGATATTCAGTCTACAGAAGATCCGGTAAACATATTATTGTCCCGATGGATGAAGTCCGCTTGACAAACGTTTACAACAACCATATCACGCTCAGACACTAAGAGAAAGAGGATTGATGAAATTTATAGTTGACACATACGGTTGTACTGCAAATCAAGGCGATTCTAAGAGGATTGAGGCCTTTTTTTTAAGAGGAGGTCATGAGATGGTTGAGTCCATTGAAGCGGCAGACACTGTTGTTGTGAATACTTGCATCGTCACAAAGAGGACAGAACTTAATGTCCTTAAGCAAATTGAAAAGCTGAAGACGATGGGAAAGGAGATTGTTGTTGCAGGTTGTTTACCTGCAGCCCGTCCGGATCTGATCGAGCAAGATGAATTTAGTGTATTGACTCCGAAATCAATCGATCATGTTTTTGAGTGTAGTGTTGAGGGAGTTATAGGAACAGTCAACATATCTAACGGATGTGTAGGGGATTGTTCTTATTGCATAGTAAAGAAAGCAAGAGGAGCTCTTTTAAGCTATGATCCAGAAAGGATTAAAAAATCAGTTGCCTTTCTCGTTGAAAGTGGAGCAAAAGAGATAAGAATAACCTCGCAAGACTGCAGTGCATATGGCCTTGATATCGGAACGAGATTACCCGATTTGATCAAAAAGATATCTTGCGTTGAAGGCGATTTTTTTCTTCGAATAGGTATGATGAACCCCTTCACTCTCTCTGACATTTTAGATGAGACTATCGAAGCTTTCGATCATCCGAAGATATTCAAGTTTTTACATATACCTGTCCAGTCCGGATCAGATGAGATTCTCAAACAGATGAATAGGAGACACAACATCTCCGATTTTACAGATATTGTAAAGAGATTTAAAGATAAGTTTCCTGATCTGACAATTTCAACCGATTTTATTATAGGGTTTCCAGAAGAGACGGAGGAGGAGTTTCAGAAGTCTTTGAGCCTTTTGGAAAAGATAAATCCTGATAAAGTTAATATTACAAGATTCTCGCCAAGACCCGGTACGAAAGCGGCTGATATGCCTGATATACTGGAAAGGACAAAGAAAGAGCGATCAAGGATATTCACAAAAAGATGTCACATGATATATTCTGAGAATAATTCGTTATGGTTGGGCAGGATTCTTGACGTTATCGTGACAGAGATCGGACCAAAGGGTGGCGTTATTTCAAGGGACAGTACATACAGACACATTGTACTTAAAGAGGATCTGAGACTGGGAGAGAGGTTTAAAGTAAGAATAAAAGAGGCGAAAAGGACATACTTCGTGGGTGAAGTTCTCAATTAGCTTAGCCTATACCATTACCAGTCAAAAGCTTTATCTTTTCTTGATTTAAAAGGCTAGGCGAGTAAAGATGACAAAAAAGATAGGCTTTATTGGTTCAGGTAACATAGGAGAATCGATCATTAGTGGAATAATAAAATCCGGTCTTCATTCTCCGGAAGATCTTATTGCAAGTGACGTCAACGAGGCAAGGTTGAAAGATCTTGAGAGGGATCTGGGGATATCCATAACAACCGACAACAAGGAAGTTGTAAAGAACTCAAAGACGATAATTCTTGCAATAAAGCCCAAGCATATTGACGATGTAGTCTCAGAGATTACGCCACTTATGGGAGATGCTAAACTCATAATTTCGGTTGCTGCAGGGGTCCGTACTGAAAGGATAGAAGGTGAAGGCCTTAAGACTATTCGTGTAATGCCAAATATGGCCTGTATGGTCGGTGAATCGATGTCGACCATATGCAAGGGAAAATATGCAACAGAAGCTGATGTGGATACAGCAAAAGAGATATTTGAAACAGTTGGGAAAGTCGTCACAGCAGGAGAAGACATGATGGATGTTGTCACGGGTTTTGCGAGTGCTCCGGCTTTTGTATTTATAATGATTGAGGCTCTTGCAGACGGTGGAGTTCATGAGGGGCTTGATCGCGAAACGTCCCTAAAGCTTGCCTCTCAAACGGTCCTTGGTGCCGCAAAGGTAGCTCTTGAGATGAAAAAACATCCCGGTGCTTTAAAAGACATGGTAGCATCACCAGCTGGGACAACGATAAGAGGTATACGCGTCATAGAAGAAGGTAAGCTGAGATCAGTAATGATGGACGCTTTAATAGAGGCAACAAAAAGATCCAAAGAGCTCGGAGAATAAGTTTTTACTGATTGGTTTCGTCTTTATTTTCCTGCAACTTCCCTGTAACTTATCTTAGGTATGACTTTAGTATCGTTGAACTTCATCTCGCCACCATCAACAAACTTGATAGTAACATTTCCCACCTCTTGACTTAGTTTGGATGAGTCAATTACGCGACGATCACCTTCTGAATGAACTACATCACTTACGACAAATACCGCCCTCTCTTCGTTTATCTCTTCTGTGGTTATATTATCATAATCAATAAAAACAGATTGAAGCTCAGACTCTATAACTCTTCCACCAAGCATAAATATATAGAACCGCGCGAAGACTCCGAGTTTATAATCCATACTTACATTCGCAGTCCCATCCTCAAGTTCTATAGTCATATTCTCGACATATAACAGGCCATGACTCTCGTTATCTTGCGCAGATGCTGCTGGCGCCAGTATAACCACTAACACCAACACAATGATCGTGGCTAGACAAAAAGGTTTAACGCTCATAGTTAATACCACATTTACTCTTGTTACTCTTAATTTAAATAACTTTGTATCATATTGCCCCTTTTACTCAACCTTTTCAAGAGACGTAGCTACTAGATGTTGTAGACATTTATTGTGCTGTTTGTACAGATCACTCCAAAAGAATTTACTCGTCTTTCATACGCATTATCCACCCAATAAACGGTTGTCATAATGTAACACCATTCTGTCTTGGTTCTGAAAATTATTATAACAAATCATCCCAAAACCGAGAATATGCACCATTCGTAAAGGACCTATTTTGTTATAAATCGATTAATTAAT
>JAXHTN010000065.1:0-9537 GCA_034190145.1 Halobacteriota archaeon
CATCCGGATAACGAGTTATGATAAAGAACGGCGTTATTTTCTCACATTCAGTTAATATCTCTTCCGGTGCATTGATGCTCTTTGCCAGTACCAATAAGTCGTGGGTTTTGTCAAATCTGTTCAGTTTTTGAATTTGTAATGTTTTCAATGCCTTTTCTGCCGATTGTTGAGAATAAAACGCAGCCGCATCAATCTTATCGCCTTCTAAACAGTACTCTGCAACATCCAAATCCTCTTTTGCGCATTTCCACCAGTTTTTGACTTCTTCTTTCATCCATTCACCAATTATTCGTATATATTTAATAACCTTTACACACCAAACCCATCCACTAATGTTTTCTCTTTCCTTTTGGATAATCCTAACCTCTTATCGATTCAAGACACAAAGGAAGTACTTTTTCTGAATTATAAGTCGATATTATAACTGAGATCAGTGGATTTTTATCTCTTATCCACAACACCCTCAAACACCTTCAAAAACTCCTCGGCGCTTCTCTCCCATGTGAATCCCTTTGACCATTTCAGAGCGTTGTTAGTTAATTCTTCCCTTAACATATCATCTTTTAGAATCTTAACGATGGCACCTGCAAAAGCATCAATATTTCCAGATTCGACCAACAGGCCAGTTTCTCCATTCCTAACAGAATCCCTTAAACCATTGACATTATAAGCAATTGCCGGAGTGCCCATTGCATTTGCCTCAGTCACAATTAGTCCCCAGCCCTCCCTGATACCGGGAACCAAGATACAGTGCGCTCTTCTCATTAATTCAAGTTTTTCGTATTCTGGGATATATCCAAAAAATTTTGTATCATCTCCCGTATTTAACTTCTCTAATTTGCCTCTAAAGTAACCATCGCCAACAATCCACAATTTTGCGTTTGGTAGTTTTTTCTTAACAATTCTAAAAGCTTTGATAGCATGATCTGGCATTTTCGCCCTTTTCAACCTACCAACAAATATCAAAGTTGGGTCTTCTTCTTTTCCTGAAATTTTCTCCAATGGTTTAAAATTTACGCCCTCCGAGATTATGTAGGTATCAGAGAATCCAAGATCCATTAGATCCTCCTTTGTAGAATTTGAAACCGTAATAGTTGGCCTGTTTTTATAAACCCTTAGATGGACAGGTTCTAACAAATATCCAAGTAACGAAATAGGGAATTTAGTCTCATAAAACCAGAACTCTCTTGCCAATTGGTGGATTAAAACAACAATAGGCTCTTTAACATACCATGGTGTGAAAAAGGGTACTGTATTTATTTGATCAATGACAACATCATATTTGCCCATAAAACGCTCTTTATAATATTTTCTTGCTTTCAAATATACTGTGTATTTTCCACCATCTCTGAAAACCTCTACCCCATCAATTATTTCGTTAGATTTACATCCTTCAAACCTACTCGTAAATAATGTAACTTCATTGCCTTTTTCTACAAATCTTTTAGCGTTTTCATGGGTAAAAACCTCTGCCCCTCCTGCATCAGGATTCTTTATATCCCTCCAAGAAAAAATTAGTATTTTCATAATACTTTGCACCTGTAATGAAAGAAATCACAATAACTATTCTGAACAAAAGCGATTTTATGTTCTTTAAACCTCAATATGATAGGAATAGAAACTCTGTTTATAAAATCACCTCATAATAGTTATTGTAAAAACCCACCTCAATTCATCCTCTCTGAGAACTTGTCATAGGGCAGGTTCAATACAACACCAAATATCCCTAGTGCAATCAATGTATATAAAATTCGATATTCAATAAGTGGGAAAGCATATGGGTTCATCATCTTATATAAGATAATGATTGCAAGAAATGCTGTGACTGTTGCCATTACTGAAATAAGCATTTTACTCCACTTTTGAAGAATGTGGAATCTATATGCTACTGCTGTTGTATCTACTGCCATACAGAAGATGTCTTTTGCCCTTATTCGTCCCCATTTCATACTCCTTTGGAAGTTCAAAACAATAGGAGCCTCAACGATCTTATATCCCAGCCTGGATGCATTTGCAAGGATTTCTACATCGAATGCATACCTTTTCACATGCATCAAGGGTGCTATCTCCTCAAGAACTTCTCTTTTGAAGAGTTTAAGACCTACCTGTGTATCTGAAAGAGTCAAGTTAAACATACCTTTGAGCATCAAATTATATCCTTTGCTGAAGAATTTCCGACCAATCGGGTAATCAATGTCGCTTAATGGGTGTCTCTTTGAGCCTATGACCACATCTGCTTCCCTTTCTTCCATATATTCGATGAAAGTTTTTACCTGATAAGGATTGAGATCAAAATCTGCATCTATGAATGTAATTAGATCTCCTTTAGCCCTCTTGATACCATGTAAGATGGCATACCCTTTCCCTCTGTTATCAGGATATCCAGTAACATCTATTCTGTCTGAGTCAACGCTTGCAGCTTCTTTAAAGGTATTATCCAGAGATCCGTCATTTACAACAATTATCTCATAATCAAGATCTAGCTCGGATAAAATATTTTCGCATTCTATTAGGTTGCTGAAAATTCTGCCCCCTTCATTATATGCCGGAACTACGAATGAAATTTCGACCATCTGCCACCTATCATCTAATTCCCACTTATAAGAAGAGAGGACTTTTTTGAGATACTTTAACTCCCCTCTCCTTACTGCACTTCCATCCACTAATCATTTTAATAATACTTAATATTTTCCGTAAAAACCCTGTTATTTTAGGGTGCTATTCAATCTTTTTGGTCTATTTTGCCCTATCACAACAGTTCAAACGAAAATAACACAACCCTGCAAAGTCTAAGTAATTGTCATCTTGTCCAGTATTAAGGACATTTTGTATGAACAATTTACCGAAGTATGTTCTTGAGTTTCCATTGCAAAAGGTTATCTCAAGTTATAACTATATAACTACGACTACTTTAAAAGAAATTGAAGGTTTGGAGATAATTTATGCTCATAGATTTAAAGGCAATTTACACACTCTGGCTGAGGGAGATGATACGGTTTTTCAGATTGAGAAGTAGGGTTATCGGATCTCTTGGGATGCCAATATTCTTCCTCGCTTTTATGGGGATGGGGTTCAACTCATCATTCAACATGCCGGGGACGGGGGATATGGACTATATAACATTTCTTGCGCCGGGCATGATCGGGATGACTCTATTATTCTCATCAATGTTTGCGGGTCTCTCTGTATTATGGGACAGGGAGTTTGGATTTCTAAAGGAGATTATGGTGACACCTGTAAGTAGAGTCTCGATTATTCTTGGAAGGACTCTTGGAGGCGTAACGACGGGGCTGTTGCAGGGTATTATTATAATGATTCTTGCGATCCCGATTGGATTTGAGATGACGGGTATATCAGTGGAGTTCAGCATACCTAGCTTTGTTTTAGGGGTAATGCTTTCTATTTTATTTATGGGGCTTATAGCTGCAACATTTATTGGGCTTGGTCTTGCGTTCGCATCTATCATCGAGGATATGTCCGGATACTCCCTCATTATGAATTTCATCATATTTCCACTATTCTTCCTCTCCGGGGCTCTATTTCCGATAGATAACATGCCGGAATGGGTGCAGAGCCTCTCGTATGTCGATCCACTCACATATGGGGTTGATGGTCTTAGGGCTGCCATGATAGGGACCTCAGAATTTTCGATCTTCATTGATCTTCTTGCACTGAGTATAAGTTCGGCCATAATGATTTATCTTGGAGCGTTCTTGTTCGATAGGGCAGAGGTGGACTAGACCAAATCTTTTGATATGGCCAAATTCATAAAAACTATCTGTAATAAGGGAGCCTGCTATTAAGATGAAAGTACTACTCGTTCAACCTTACAATCTAGATTACACAAAGGCAAGTAAGGTTCCTACTCCCGCACCATTCGCTCTAATCTGCCTCGCATCGGTTCTTCGTGAAAACGGTCATGATGTCCTCATCCATGATAGAAATCTTCAAGAGAATTCCCTTGAGCCCGAGATAAATAAATTCTACCCTGACATGGTGGGCATAACAACTTTTACCGGGCCTATGATTCTGGATGCTCTTGAGGTTGCAAGAATTGCAAAGGATAATACTTGCGCCCCTATTGTGTGGGGAGGGATTCATCCTTCAATGCTGCCTATCCAGACACTTAAGAATCCTTATGTCGATGTTGTGGCAGTGGGTGAAGGAGAGCAGACCATTTTAGATCTAGCTTATGCAATTGAGCGAGAAAAACCGTTAGAAGGAATAAACGGGATTCACTATAAAGAGAACGGGAAGATACGGTCGAACCCACCGAGGAAGTTTGTTGAAGATCTCGATGAGCTTCCAATGCCTGCATGGGATATGATAGATCTCAGCAAGTATTCATCCCTGCAACTCTTCACAAGTAGGGGTTGCCCTTATAACTGTGCTTTCTGTTATAACAAGAAGTTTTACGACTGTAAGTGGAGAGGGAGAAGTAGCGAGAAGGTGATAGAGGAGATAAGCTACCTGAAGTCTAAGTATAAGACCCGTTGGTTCGTCTTTGGAGACGATAACTTCACATGTAACAGAAAACGTTTGCGGGAGATCTGTAACGGACTTATTGACGAGGGTATTGACCTGTACTGGAGGTGTGAGTCTCGTGTTGATCATATCAACAGCGAGATGCTGAGCCTTATGAAGAAGGCGGGTTGTCATGTGATATACTTCGGCGTCGAATCCGGCTCTCAGAGGATACTTGACACCATCGATAAAAGAATTACCACAACAAAAGCAAGGGACGCCATAAATCTATGCTCTGATCTTGGGATTGCATCCTCAGCTGCTTTTCTGATAGGTCTACCAACAGAGACCAAAGAAGACCTGATGGCAACAAAAGAATTTGCCCTAAGTCTTCCTTTATGGGGAATTACAGTAAAGATCTATGTGCCTTATCCAGGTACCGGTCTTTACGATTACTGTGTCTCCTCAGGACTGTACAATCCCCCGCAATCCCTTGAAGAATGGGGCAGGGCCTCAAGCTGGGGAGATGCGTCAATCAATGTAAGTGATGTTCCTTCGGACCTGCTGGAAAGAGAGCGAGTGGAGATAGAAGAGGGGATCAAGAATAAAAACCTTCCATATTACTTCATTTATAGCGTGAGACGTCTATTCGATGGTGATTTTACATCTGTCAACGCTTTTAAGAGTCTCTTTGAAAACCCAACCATCGAAAATGAAGATCGATAGGTTATACGTATAGAAGCCAGAAATAAATTATCAGGAATATGATAATATGTTAGTTGGTGTTTATGTCTGTCACTGTGGCCTTAATATTGCCAGTTTCGTCGACATTGAAGAGGTAGTTAGTTATTTTGAAGGACAAGAAGGCATTGGAGCTTCAAGGGAAGTAGACTATGCATGCTCCGATGCAGGTCAAGAGGTTATAAAAGAGGATATCAGAAGTTTGGGCATCGATCGAGTCGTTGTAGCATCATGCTCACCCAGAATGCACGAACCCACTTTTCGCAAGTGTATCTCCGATGTGGGACTGAATCCTTACCTCCTTGAGATGGTAAACATTAGGGAACAGTGCTCATGGACTCATTCGGATAAGAGGTCACTTGCCACCCAGAAGGTGAAGGATCTGATACGAATGGGTGTTGCAAAGGCCAAGTTATTAAAACCCCTTGAGAAGATCACGATGCCTGTAAGCAAGGATACACTAGTCATCGGTGGAGGGGTTGCGGGAATTCACGCTGCTCTCGATCTTGCCGGATCAGGAATAAAAGTAACAATGGTAGAGAGATCACCCACTATCGGTGGGCATATGGCCAGATTCAACGAGGTCTTTCCGACAAACGACTGCTCGATCTGCGTTCTGGCACCGAAGATGGTGGATGTATCAACCCATGAGAATATCACTTTATTCACAAATTCAGATGTAGTTTCGGTTGAAGGTTCGGTGGGTAACTACAAAGTGAAGATAAGAAGAAGACCTCGGTTTGTATCCGAAGAGAAGTGTAAGGGCTGCATCGACGTCTGTGCTGAGGTCTGTCCGATAGAGGTTCCAAATGAGAGTGATTTTGGGGTAGGGTCAAGAAAATCGATATATCTTCCCATCCCTCAATCAATCCCACTGGTTGCCGCAATAGATCCTGAAAGTTGCATAGGATGCAAGCTCTGTGAGGAGGCTTGCGAGGCCGATGCTATCGAATATTTCGAGAAGGAAGAGGAGGTGGAGATCGAAGTTGGAGGGATAATCATTGCCACAGGTTACGATCTCTTCGATGCTTCAATCAAGAGAGAGTATAGTTATGGCCAACTTCAGGACGTCCTAACAAATATTGAGTTTGAGAGGCTCCTCAATGCTTCCGGGCCAACTAGAGGACAAGTCCTCCGAGTATCGGATAAGGCCATTCCAAAGAAGATTGCTTTCATACTCTGCGTCGGTTCAAGAGATGAGAATACAAACTCATACTGCTCGAGGGTCTGTTGCATGGCATCAATGAAGAATGCGTATCTTATGAAGGAGCAGTACCCCGATACCGATATAACGATCTTTTACACAGACATCAGGGCATCAGGAGAAGGGTACGAGGAGTACTATCTGAAGACCCAGAAGATGGGGATAAAGTATACGAGAGGGAGAGTCTCATCTGTCGAAGAGTCAGAGGGTGGGAAGCTTAGTATGTGGTACGAGGATACCACGATGTGCGATATCTTCTCTGAAGAGTTTGATATGGTGGTTCTTGCAAATGGAATGATACCCTCGGAAGGCTCCGCAGAAGTCTCGAAGGTCTTGAACCTTGCAAAGAATCCGGACGGCTTCTTCGCACCTCTTCATATAAAGATGAATCCGATGGATACGCAGCTTAGCGGAGTATTTATCGCGGGATGCGCTTCCGGACCTAAGGATATACAAAGCTCTATCGCCCAAGGTTACGCCGCATCATCAAGGGTGCAACACCTGCTTGGAAGAGGTGAGATCGAGCTTGATCCGATGAGCGCATACGTTATCGAGGATATCTGTATCGGTTGTAAGCTCTGTGGTGATATATGTAAATTTGAAAACATCAGATTTGAGAATAAAAAAGCCGTCGTCGATGAACTCGCCTGTAAGGGGTGCGGGACGTGTGCCGCGGCCTGTCCGACCGGTGCAATCGAGATGAAGAACTTTACCGATGAGCAGATACTCTCACAGATAGATGCGGCCTTTCCCAAGAGCGAATACCCATATATTGTGGCATTTCTATGCAACTGGTGCTCATACGGGGCAGCAGATCTTGCAGGAGCACTTCGAATACAGTATCCGACTAATATAAGAGTAGTGAGGGTTCTATGTGCCGGAAGGGTCAATCCAAGATTTGTTCTTGAGGCGTTTGAGAGAGGTGCAGATGGCGTTCTTGTGACAGGCTGTAGGCTAGGTGAATGCCACTATGTGCATGGAAATTTCGATGCAAAACATAGGTTTGAGATTCTCAAGCACATAATCTCTGAGATAGGTTTCGATGAAAAAAGGCTGCGTACAGAGTGGATATCAGCCGCGGAAGGTCAGAAGTTTGCAGACGTGGTGAAGGACTTTGTTCTTGAGATAAAGGAGCTAGGTCCGATAGGAAGCGAGCTTGATTAGGATTATGAAGAGTGAGGAGATCATTGAAATACTCAAGTCCGTCTCAGACCCTGAAGCCGTGCAGGGTATGGCGAGGTTTGGAATAACACCAGATAGGACTTTTGGTATATCAATTCCTGACTTAAAAAAGCTTGCAAAGGATTTGGGTAAGGACCACTATCTTGCAGAGGAGCTATGGGGAATCGGATATCGTGAAACTCGGATACTTGCTAGCTTGATTGCAGAACCCAGTAAGGTCACTGAAGATCAGATGGACACATGGGTGAAGGACTTTGACTGCTGGGAGGTCTGCGATCAGACTTGTATGAACCTATTTCGATATACCGTCTTTGCCCATAGGAAAGCGACAGAGTGGAGCGGAAGGGACGAGGAATTTGTGAAGAGAGCGGGATTTGCCCTGATGGCAACACTTGCAGTAAGTGACAAAGATGCTAATGACTGCGAATTTGAGAAGTTCTTTTTAGATATAAAAAGGGAAGCTACCGATGAGAGAAACTATGTAAGAAAGGCGATCAACTGGGCCCTCCGGCAGATCGGTAAACGAAGCCTGGAGCTGAACATAAGGGCAATAGAGGTTGCAGAGGATATAAAAGAGTTCGATTCAAAGGCAGCAAGATGGATATCATCTGACGCGCTAAGGGAACTTACAAGTGAGAAGGTACAGGCCAAGTTGAAGAAAGATTGAAGAGATGTGGCTGAAAATACACTTTTAAATTAATCAATTTTGCCACAAGCGACAGCCGGCATGTGACAGAGGGTGGGGGTGTTGAAAACGAGTGAGATAGGTGAAAGAAACGAAAAGAAGGAAACCTACTGGAGCAGATTTGCCGAGGACTTTGAGAAGAGGCAGAGCTTTGTCGCCGGAGAAGAGATGATTTGCCTTGTAAAAGAAGAGCTTCAGAAAGAAGAAAAACTCGGTCACGTGCTGGAATTGGGATGCGGGACAGGACTGTACACCGAGGTTCTCAAAGATAATTCAGAGTTTGTTCTGGCAACTGATTTTTCTGATGAGATGATAGAAGCATCAAAAAAGCTGAGGGGAGGCTATCAAAATGTCAAATTTTTAAAAGCAGACGCAATGAACCTTAATTTTGATGAAGAAAGCTTTGATACTATAGTTATGATAAATCTGATACATGTGATCTCGGATCCTGAAAGAGTAATCAATGAAAGTTCCCGTGTCCTGAAGAGTGGGGGAAAGATATTGATAGCTTCATTTGCACTCGATGAAATGAATCTTTTGAACAAGATCAGGACGGGGAATAGATATTTAAGGACATTTGGTAGACCGCCAAGTGAAGCAAGTAAAAGTAAAAATACAAGAATAAAAGTTGAAACCATGCTCAATGATAGCGGTTTTTCACATATTAAAAGTAAGGTTCTTGGAGACAAGATGAGATCGATATACGTTACGGGGGAGAAGATTTCATAACCTGAATCTTCTTGATCGTTTATTCCAGTAGAAATGCACCACAAACAGGTAAAAGCATTATCCAATGCGAGATCTTCACAGGAAGCGTATTTTCAAGAGCCGATCGAGCACAGAACCATTGTATAATTGGAAACATAGGTCTTGACCTTGACTTAATCTCAAAATGTGCTACGGCCACACTCAAACAGTTGGATTTCTAAAAAGATACCAATAAGTCTGAAAATTTTACATCAATTGTTATTTTTGCTATCTGATATGTTTAAAAGACGGGAAGAGAAAAATTATACAAAATATTTGTCTTGATCAAACCGAAAGATAAAAAAGAGGTGCGCCCCCTTGATAAAATCATAAGGTGAGAATATGAAATCTCTTCTTGTCTATTATTCGAGAACGGGAACGACAAAAAAGGTCGCTGATGCTATTTCAGACATTATCAACTGTGATATTGAGGAAATTGTTGATGAGAAAGATAGATCCGGGTTTTTAGGATTTCTAGTTTCATTCTGGGAGGCGATGCAGAAGAAACAAACGC
>JAXHTN010000066.1:0-9426 GCA_034190145.1 Halobacteriota archaeon
ACCAGAAAATCTTCGGTAATATGTTTAGAAGCTTGTTTGATTGCGTGAGCCGTGCCTAGCTGTTGAGTTTGTTCAACATAAACGATATTGACGCCAAAATCATCTCCACTTCCAAAATAATCCATCACACTCTCTTTTTTATATCCCACAACAAGTATAATCTCGTAGATTCCACATTTTGAAAGAGCCCTTATAACATACTCAAGTATTGGCTTATTAGCCAGTGGAACCATCACCTTCGGTCTTTTGATTGTAAAAGGCCTCAGTCGAACACCTTCACCAGCTGCAAGAATAACCGCTTTCAAATCATATCCCCCCATTATCATTGGAATGATAACGCTGGTTTTAAATTAATTTTGTATTTACATAAATCTTTTCGTAAGGAAAGGTCAGCCCTCTCTAATTTTATATTCAAGTAAACCAGCAACAGAATACGCAGGAAAAGAAAGTGAAATGTACCTTCCTTTGCTCTTTGAAATCAGTGAGCAGTCCATATCAAGAATACTTGTAGCATCCTCTACAAGAAATTCACCGAGTCCACACGCAACAACACTATTCAGATCAAACCGGTCTTTTATATCTGAAAGTGACCTGACAAGATCGTCTATCTGCCGCCCCTTAACCTGTTTTGCAAGAGATAAAATATTTTGTTCACCCAGTTCGTCGATGTCACAACATACTACCCTTGCAAGGCGATTCATAGCAGAGTAAATATCTTTTCCTGAAACACCTTCATAAGCATACCAATCAGGAACATCACAGGTATAATCTTCAGATGTGATATCCTCGAGAAGGAGATACACATCCGCAGTAATGGCAAAGAGTTCGGATGCACTCTTACACTGAGCAGATCCGAGGGCAAATTCCTGGACCATACAAGCAACGTTTGTTCTGAGTACTCCGGCATATATCAGCTGGTTACTCATAAGCCTCTTATAATCACTCTTTTCAGCAAGCACCACTCCATCAGATATCGGTATAATATCGGTAGTAGTACTCCCCATGTCTACAAAAATGACATCCTTCTTCAGTAAACTCACATAACTTGACGATGCCGCCCAGTTTGCTGCAAAGAAGCGGTTCACATCTCCCGAAATGTCGTTTTGAAACGAGAAATCAACTGTAAGATACTTAGCTTCTGGAAAAACCTCATTTACAGTATTATATATGTATTGTATCCCTTCTTCTTTACTTTCAAATGCATCGGAAAGTTCTCCAGTCATTACAACTCCGACAGCATATGGATTAGTTCTCTTTTTAACATCAATGAGGAGGTCAAGTAGGTTCGATTCCTTCCAAAGCGGGAGATAATGCAATTCGGCAAAACTTCCATCTGAAGAGACGATCTTTGTATTCGCACCACCGATATCAATTCCAAGAATCATAGGTGAACCCTCATACCATCATATCCCAATGGTAGGCTCTCGGAGGCAATGTCATGCGGTTTATGTAAATGGCTAAGATGAGTTAGAATAACCTTCTCAATTCCGAGGCTATCTGCCAGTTCGAGAGCTTCTTTTGAGCTCATATGTTTTTCTACCTTAATCTCAGGCGGTGTTATTGCATCCGCGATAATTAGGTCGGCATCCATCATCGCATCAAGACTCTTTTTTGGTATCTCGATTCTGGTATCGCTTGTCACAACCAACTTTTTATCATCTTCGCATACACAAACACCAACACTCGTCTCAATCGTGGGGTGGTTAACCTCGATTAGCATGAACTCCAGGCCTATTAAATTAAAAGGTTCATATAGTCCAATATCATTTCTGATGTGCGATATGAACCCCACATCATCAAGGATTTCATCGAGTGTTTCCTTTAACCCGTAGACATTTATTTTGCTTTGTACCCGGTGAAACTCGCCAAAACCTATATAGTGGTCATAGTGTGCATGTGTCCAGATTACGCCATCTATGGTTGCTATATCGTTAATCAAAAATTGTGCTCGTAAGTCAGGACTGGTGTCGATCAAAATTCTACCCTCACCGGTTTCTATCAGTACCGAGAACCTTGACCTTCTACTGCTCCCTCCATTGAGTGCATCTTCACATGCAGGACAGTGGCAACCAATCTTTGGAACCCCAACGGCATCTCCAGTTCCGAGAAGAACTATATCCATTCGTAATCTAACCTAGATCGTTATAACTTCACATCCGTCTTTCTCTACGATGACAGTGTGTTCTGCCTGTGAGACGAGCCCGTTTCCATCCTCTCTGAGTATCGGAAAAGACTTTAAAATCTTAGCCCTTTCAAGCTGTTTTATCCCAACATCAAGCCGATCCGTTGAGAGCCATCTCTTTGCAAACGGCAGGGTCTTATATTTTTCAAGCTCTTTTAAAAGTTCCCTTGCTTCGTGAGATCTGACAGGCCTTACATTCTGGACCATGAATATCTCAGGAACACCCCGTTCCGATATCCTGCCCGCACCATCAGTAGCGAATGGTTCAATGGCAATAACGTCCCCTTCATTAAGAATAACCCCTTTTTTTATCTTCCTATTAGGTATCGTGGGCGAAGTATGTGCATCATACCTTCCAAGTCCGTGTCCTGTAAGATTCATCACAGGTTTATATCCGTAACCTTCGATCGTATCCTCAATGATCGAACCGATCTCTGCAGTGCTTACACCTGCCCTTATATTCTCTATAGCCGAAGACAATGCCTTCTCGGAAGCTTCTACAAGGTCCGAGTTATCGCCAAGATCAACAGTCACAGCCGCATCAGCAATATAACCATCTACATGTACCCCGATATCAAGTTTGACCATATCTTCAGAAAAGACAGCTTCGTCATTTTGAGATGGAGTGGCATGGGCTGCCTCTTCATTGACAGAGATGTTACAGGGAAAAGCTGGCTCAGCTCCCTTTTCCCTTATTGCGTTCTCGATAAATTCGGCAACTTCGAGTAATGAGGCGCCAACAACAACTTTACTAACAGCTTCGTCTCTCACACGACTCAATATCTCCCCAGCATGCCTGTACTTGTCAAAAATTGCATCACTCATTCAAACACCTTTTATGGGGCCACGGAGATTCGAACTCCGGTCCGAGGACCCCCAGTCCCCGAGGATATCCAGGCTACCCTATGGCCCCACTCCCCATCTCGGTCAACTAGTTAAGTTTATAGGGTACGCATACTATTTAAGTCTTCAAGATGATATCTCTTTTCGTTTTTTGGTGATAAGATGGTAGGAATCATGACCTATGGGGTATACGTCCCACGCTTCAGAATCAAGGCTGAAGAGATTGCTCGTATGTGGGGTAGAGATCCCAATGACATTACAAAGGGGCTTGGGGTTTTTGAAAAATCAGTGCCCGATTTGGATGAAGATTGTGTAACAATAGCAGTAGAAGCTGCAAGACATGCATTATGCCGTGTTGATATTGACCCAAGTGAGATTGGTGCGGTTTATGTGGGTTCCGAGAGCCACCCGTATGCCGTTAAACCTACAGCAACAGTATTATCTGAGGCAATAGGTGCCACTCCAAACCTCACTGCGGCTGATTTTGAGTTTGCGTGTAAAGCTGGAACTGCCGCTATTCAGGCATGTATTGGACTTGTTGAATCCAAGAGAATAAAATATGGTATGGCAGTTGGTGCTGACACATCTCAAGCCGCACCCGGAAATGCTCTTGAATATGCTACCGGTGCAGGAGGCGCAGCTTACATAATCGGCGACGGTGAAGATGTTATGGTAGAGATCGAAGATACATACTCTTTTACGACCGACACACCCGATTTCTGGAGAAGGGAGGGTATGTGTTATCCTGAGCACGGAGGAAGATTCACAGGGGAACCAGCCTACTTTAAACATGTTATCTCTGCCACACAGGGGTTGCTTGATAAGGTTGGTGCAGGGCCGGAGGATTTTGATTATGCAGTATTTCATCAACCAAACGGTAAATTTCCATTGAGAGTTTCAAAAATGCTTGGATTCACTAAAGAGCAGATTGAACCTTCTCTTATGATTAGAAAGATTGGCAATACCTACTCTGCGGCGACTTTGATAGGACTTGCCGCCGTGCTGGATCAAGCACCTCCCGGATCACGGATACTCGTAACATCATTTGGATCCGGTGCAGGAGGCGATTCATTCATTATGAGGGTGACTGATGTTATCGAGAAGTATAGAGATCGGGTACCAACGATTCAAAAACTGATCGAGAATCCAAAGTATATCGATTATGGGATGTATGTGAAGCACAATAAAAAACTGCAGATGTGATAGTGATGAGGGACGTTGCAATAATCGGAGTTGGAAATACTAAGTTCGGTGAGATGTGGAACAGATCTTTTAGAGATCTTGTCGTTGAAGCAGGAGCTAGTGCGCTTGAGGACGCAGGTATAGACGGGGAAGATATCGAAGCACTTTACGGCGGTAATATGAGTGCGGGAAGATTTGTTGATCAAGAGCACATAGGCGCACTGATAGCAGATTATGCCGGCCTTGCAACGATGCACATTCCTTCTGTGAGGGTAGAAGCCGCTTGTGCCTCGGGTGGACTTGCATTGAGGCAGGCGATAATGGCCGTTGCTTCGGGATGGCATGACATTGTGATTGCAGCAGGCGTGGAGAAGATGACCGATGTTACTTCAGATGACTTGACAGACATAATTGTTTCAGCTTCAGATCGTGAATGGGAAGGGATGGCGGGTGCAACTTTCCCAAGTTTATATGCAATGATAGCAAACCTTCATATGCGAAGGTATGGTACGACTAGGGAGGAGCTTGCCATGGTTGCAGTAAAGAACCACCACAACGCCACAATGAATCCAAAAGCGCAGTTTCGAAGTGAAATATCCCTTGAAGCTGTAATTAATTCCTCTATTGTTGCTGATCCGTTAACTATTCTCGATTGCTCACCGATAACTGACGGTGCGGCAGCAGTTATACTTGCCCCTGCCGAAGATGCTAGAAAGTACACGGATTGCCCCATATATGTCAAAGCCTCAACACAGGCGAGTGACACAATTGCACTTCATGACAGGCGCGATATTACAACTCTTGATGCTACCGTTCACGCAGCAAAGAAGGCCTACGAGCAGTCCGGCTTTGGTCCTAAAGATATTGACCTTGCTGAAGTGCATGACTGTTTCACAATTGCCGAGATCCTTGCTATCGAAGATCTTGGTTTTGTGGAAAAAGGAGAAGGTGGAAGAGCTACAGAGTCCGGAATGACTGCACTTGATGGTAAGATTCCGATCAACCCGAGCGGAGGTCTGAAAGCTTGCGGCCATCCACTCGGTGCAACAGGAATTAAACAGGCCGGTGAGATAGTCTTACATCTTAGAGGCGAAGCAGGAGAAAGACAAGTCAAAGGTGCCGAGGTCGGGTTAACACATAACGTTGGCGGTACCGGAGGAACTGCAATAGTTCACATATTCTCGAGGTGAAAGGAAGCCCATTACCAAGTAAATCGCAATCTTTTACATTCATTAGATCCAAAGGCTTTCGGGAAATGATGGATCTGAGCAAATCAGGATTATTTGAAGGAATATCAGAGGTTATTTCAACGACCAGGTCTGGAGTATCAAGCTTTAATGCAGCACCGATAGGGATAATTCGTGACGGTGAGCGTGTATATGCCAAGATGTACCCGGGAACTCATACTTTCGAGAACATAAAACTGACTGGTATGATGGTGGCAAATGTAACAGACGATCCTGAACTCTTTGTCCGTTCGGCTTTCAGTGACCTGAGTATCGATTATAAGGACAGTTTTCATGGTTATCCCGCCATAAAAGATGCGGATTCTTGGATCCTCTTCAGATGCCACATTTCAAAGGAACCGGATCCGGAAAAGAACATAAAGTATTATGAAGTGACACTTGAAGCAGTTTCAACCAAAGTTAATCCCAAGAGGGATCTCAGAGCAATAAATAGAGGCCTCAATGGGGTGATAGAAGCCACAGTGCACGCGACAAGATACGTGATTACCGGAGACAGAGCATTGAAAGAGTGGATAGATTATTATAATAAACTCGTCTCAACATGTGGCAGCACTAGGGAGAAGAGAGCAATGGAACTTCTATTCCAGTTTATTGATCGCCAGAAGAAGTAGATTTTTGTCACTCCTTTCCGCCTATCATCCCTCCCACTGCACCACCGACTAGACCGAGTATTCCGACGACCACCATCAAACTTACACCAAGTCCACCGATCAGTGCCCCCACGAATGGAATAATAGATGCAACAAAACCTGCTAAAATGAAAAATGGTATCGCTGAAATGAAACCCAATAGAAAGCCAACCAGAGCACCGCCGCGAGTACCACCCTTGCACATGATACCAGAAATAAAACCCCCCATCATCACAGAAACAAATGGCGTTATGAAGATTCCAAGAACTACCGCTACTAGTGTACCTACTATTGCAGGCCAAACGTATTTCGCCATCTTCTCATAACCTCCTTTTAAATAAGTAGCAAGAATGCTGTTGTATAGTGATACCCCAAATATAATGAAGACTTACACTCACAATCACTTGAGTATATCACTAAGCTTCACCACACCGCCGATGACAGTTATGGCCGGTGGTTTTACACCTTCTCTTTTTGCAACTTCTGCAATATCCTTTAACACACCTTTTGTTACACGCTCATCTTCGGTTGTTCCACGCTCAATGAGGGCTACTGGTGTATCCGGATCTTTTCCGCCCTCCATCAGTTTTTCAGCTATCTTTTCAAGATTTGAAACACCCATTAAAACGACTATTGTGCTCTTAAACGTCGCAAGCTTTTCCCACTCTATATTTTCTGATTTACCAGGTTCTTCATGACCTGTTACTGCAACAAATATCGAAGTGTGGTCCCTATGTGTAACGGGAATTCCTGCGTGTCCGGGAACAGATATTGCCGACGTAATCCCTGGAACAGACTCGACCTTCACTCCGTTCTCTACAAGATATTCCCCTTCTTCACCACCTCTTCCGAAGAGATAAGGATCACCACCTTTCAACCTCGCAACATACTTACCTTCCTTCCCGTACTTTACAAGAAGGCTGTTTATTTCATCTTGAGTGCATACATGATGATCTGACTCTTTTCCGACATAAACAAGTTCTACATCCTCTCTTGCGCTCTTGAGGATCTCCTTGTTGACCAGCCGGTCATATAAAATAACGTCTGCTTCTGAGATGATTCTTTGTGCCTTCAGTGTCAGTAGTTCAGGATCACCCGGTCCGGCACCAACCAAGTAGACTTTACCTTCGTTCTCGTTCATTGTATCATGCTTTCCATTGTGTCATTTACAAACCTGATGCGAGATCAAGTAATGCTGATTTTGGATCTTTTGCCTTTACAACCCCGGAAGCAAGAAGAACACCCTCTGTCCCGAGATCTATGGCCGACTTTACATCTTCACCTGTCGAAATTCCTGCCCCGCAGAGGATGACTGCATCTTTATGGATATCCTTTACAACCTTCACGGTATTCTCAACAACTTCAGGCTCTGCCTTTGATACTGATATCCCTGAGCCAATGAGGGCGGGTGGTTCTACAGCGATAGCATAAGGCTTCAAAGCAGCAACCGCCGCACTGACAGCCTCGTTGTTTGTGCAAATAATTGTATCAAGATCGATCTCCTTTGCCTTTGATATTATTGCATCTATATCGGCTATCTTGAGCCTATGCTCTGAATGGTTTACAAGCGATCCGACTGCACCGGAAGCTTTGACAGCCTCTAGTGTGACCCAACCTGTCTGACTACCGGGATCCGCCGCTTCAACATGCTGTGCAAAACAGGGTATTTTAACATCTTTTGCTATCAATGCAAGTTCGGTCTGTTGAGGGCATATGCATATATTTACACCTGTCTCTTCAGACGCCTCTTCACATGCCTTTGCAAGTTTATATCCGTCGTCACCAAAGGACTCTGTGTATGCTTTCACATTAAGAACAATAACTGGAGTTTTGATCATTAATAGAGAAAGTCAACTCTACAGATATATATCTTTTGCCCTGACACCAAGAATCTAATCGTCAATCATTTCTTTGAAGTAGATCTGGTTAGATTCGATGTTGGTTTGTTCAATATCTGTGTGATTATCCCGTGACGCATACAAATACCTCACATCTTTCTTTACATTATTACTACGAGAGAGTGCGAGAAGTGTCACCACCGCAAGAACAATCGACGTTATGAGTACAACCAGAATATTATTCATAGTAGAAAGTCCCCCAACTTCCGGTAATATGCCAGTTAAATTTGAACTCTCCGTAGTTATATTCTCAGACACTCCATCACCCTCTGACTCAATTACGAAAAAGAGCTTCATAAGGTTTTCTTCGCCAGGTATTGTAATCTTATAAGTACCCGGTTCATATCTTACAACATCAAAATTGACTGTCTGGGATTCGAGTGGTTCAAGAGTTACCGTCTTGGATGCTTCACTCATTCCATTTATAAGTATCTCAATCTTCTTCGTCCCAGTTAGGCCAAGATTCTCGGTTTCAACTGAAACAGTCATTGTCTCGTTTGGTCTTACCTTGAATTTATCCGTATCAATGCGTTTTATGACAAAATTCGGACCTACAGCAGATGCAATAATAGATTGTTCATCTTCCGTGTTGATATCCTCTTGAGTCATTAGAGTGAAGCTCATCTTCCTGCTGGAAGACTTCGATTCTGAGAAAGGTTTAACAATATCCATGCCACTCCCGGATTCGAAGAAATTTTTGAGAGAGTCAAAATTCCCGTTTTCTATAAGTACCTCCGGATCTTCTTTTGCATCATTTTCAAGCTCTTTGATCCTCACCGGGTCTGTCCGATCATATGCGTATATTTCTACTTTATACCTCCCATCAAGCCAGTATCCGGGGATATCTTTGGTATATACGACATATACATCATCCTCGTAGTCCCTATTTCTCAGATCCATCCTTTCCATTGCGACAAAGTTGTTTAGTGGGTCCCTTATTATAATAACGAAGTCAACGTTGCTAAAACCGTCATAATTTACATCACGCACTTCTATATAGATCTTGACCGCCTCATCACGTAAATATATTGTACCGTGTGGAGTGTAATTCCCGATATCACTGACCTCCGAAACAAAGTCTGTCGAAATTGAGTAAGCGCTAGCTGTATGCGTAAGAAATATACCCATCAACAGAACCGTCATTATGGAAACGAACTTCTTCATGGTTTTTCATCTCTTGAGATACTTAGTTATAGTTGTATTTCATTACTTAAAATCCTTACGAACCTTTGACATGAACTCTAAACGTAAATCTTATCCATGTTTAAAGCATTTTAAGTAATGATGACTCTAGACACCCATCTTAAATGTATTGTGATAATCATAACTATTCTTGCAATAACTTCTGTCTCATGTATAACGGCAATTGCAGCTGATAATGAACGATCTGAGGGTGGAGATGGAGGGAATTTTCTGGGGAACTGGCACCATTCGGAGATGTGTGA
>JAXHTN010000067.1:0-9425 GCA_034190145.1 Halobacteriota archaeon
GTCCGTATCTCTCTTCTTTACCAAATCTTTCGATTTCTTCATTTATATTCAACTCTACAGTGGAAACCTGACCATTCACTTCCAAATATTGGTACAACTCCTCCTCTACTTGCAGGAATTTTTTAAGATCATTGAAGTACCATGCTATTACCAGATAAGAGTCATCCGACCCTGCTCGTGTGTAATCAGCATAACCACAGTACTGCGAGACCGCTGGAAAGAGGGGAGGACATTCTTCTTTTCTATCGCCGATCAATTCAAAATGTTCTGCCACAGCTTGATTTTTGACTATGGTACCGTTCTCTATTTTGGTACTGGTGCCGGGAATATACCACATCGCCATGTCAGCTGGAGACGGCAATCCGGGACCAATTACAACAAAATCAAGAATAAACCACACGCATAACCCACCAATCATAAACAGTATCAATATCGCAATTATTTTGCTCAATTTATCATTTAACATTTTCATCCTCTAATTTCATAATAGACAAAATTACTGCCACTGTTTACTTGATCAATAATTAAACTCATCACATAAACCTTTTAATGTCATACAACCACAATCAAGTGCCCTTAAAATCTCAACTCTGGTATCTGATGATAGAATACTAAAATAACTCCGATCAAATTTGTTTTTTTCGCAACCATAACGCTTACTCACCCATCGATATACTATTCGATATTTCACCTAAATAAGGAAAATAACTTACAGTTTATAAATATTTTTATTTATTCAGAAACAATATTGTCAATCAAAAGATATGTTGCTTTAAACTCACAAGATCCGAAGGGAAAAGATGAAGGTTCGGATTATGTGGCTCCTCCAAATCCCTCTTTACATTTGATATTACCTCTTAAATCAAGGATACGTTGTTTGTCCGCCATAGGACGCTATCTCTGATGGTAAAGCGAGAATCCCGAATAATATGATTGCGACAATTGCTATGACAACAAGAATCACAATCACACGCCATTTTGACTTTATTTGATTATTAAGCCCAGTACCAAGCTCCATGCTACCCCCGATATATTTTATCTTTAAATGATTATCCTATATAAATCCTTACACATAAATCATTAAAACTTCAATAGAAGCACGTAGATGATCAAGATCGTGATATAGCCCCCGCCAATGTTTACTGAATGTGAGATATTGACATGAAAGATGAATGCTACTATAATAAACATAAGCCATATAACAAAACCAATTAAATTGGCTTTGATAATTTTATCATCATCTCTCTTCTCATTAACATTCATCCTAAGACTCCTTATTATGTAATGTCCAAAAACTAAAAACAACATCAGTAGGCCCACAGCAAACCATTCAAATATTTGAACTGAAATATTCATCTTTACTATCTCGGCCCCCTGGATGGTGTTAGTTTCAGAGAAAAAAGCATAGGCTAGGTTATCCAAAAAGAAAAGCCAACAATAAAATAACAATAATCCAAATAAACCCCCTATTACCTCATCTGCCTTTATCATTGAATTTCCTCCAAAAAAATAAGAAAAGAATCGGGAAACAAATATTTAAGGGTTTCCCATTCCCAAATTATCCCATAGTGTGTATGAAGCAGTCCTAAAATATTTAGGAACATAGTATGTACTTCCATTAGGTGGCGGAATTGGAGAACAGTAATAGGCCCAGCTATGAGCCGACCAGTACCAAATACAACCAGTTTAATCTAAAAGAAGATAACTTGTGCCGCAGACGAGCACCAATCCCAATGTCGCTTCTACTTTTATTTCAAGAGCTTCTCCTGGTATCATTTATCTTTATCTATCCAAAGCTTCCGAGTATGTTACTTTCAACCCAAGTTGATAAATGAGTAAAATCCCAAGCGTGATGCTGATAGTAACTCCCATTATAAAGATACCCATATCTAGAAATATCTTGATAGCCAGGAGTGAAATCTCGATTGGACTATCTGAAACAGGCCTAAGAACAAGATTATTGAAAAAAGGCGTGTATATCACATCAGCCAAAATGATTATCGTTGTACCAATGAAAAACAGATTAACAATTGAATGAATTTTCATCTGGATCGAGGGTTCGCTGCCAGCGTTTTTTATTTCAGAAGAAGATTTGTTGAAAAGCACATAAGTGATCGAGAGAATGAGGGAGAGATAGAGAGGTGTGCCAATAACCGGAATATATGCTTCATTTGACATATATGAGGCAAATATGAATGTCCCAACTGATAAAATAAATAATATCAATGTTTTTGTCAAATTAACTTTTAAAAAAGGTCGATCAACTAAATTAAAAACATTTTTCTCATATGCCTTAAACATAATATATGTAAAAGTTATTCCTATAGCATAAAAAATCATACTCTCTAATAAGACCAAAAATGGTTTAGAAAGCTTAAATTGTGTTATATGAATATTTAAGGCGTATATAAAGAATATATTAAGCCCCAGCATAATTATAATGGCTTTAAGATGCCACATTGGAGACTTTAGAGACTCTATGATGCTATTTATATTATTTTTGGCTCTAAAATCCTTTTCATCCATCCATTTCCCTCATCTTTTATTTAAGATTTTATTAAAGTTTTATAAATAAATAAGAATTATTCTATTACTATAAATATCTTTGGGGAGTTCCAATTGCTTTAATAATGCTCTTCTGCATCTACAATGCTAAATAAGATCGTTTATGTTTCTAGTATCATGAATAAACCTCACCTTCCACCCTTATCCACTCACCCGATTCATTATGCAGGATAGTTACACGATTAACACGATCGCTGTATCCACGATGTGAGGCAAACATGGTATGTCCCGATAACCGAGCCGTTATCTTAAGGCTTGATTTTGCCCCTCCGTCAAAGGAAGCATATATCATTGTGTCATAAGCTTCCCCGGTTTTTCTGTCTAAGGCCAAAGGTGTTTGATTAAACCTTGGATATAATACTGGATCTTCGCCACTTATCCAGGGAGTATCATTGATTGGTGAATGATCAGCATCTCTAAAAAACTTGATACTACCATTTCTCGGAGATTGAATACGAAGCATATTTCCGTATTTAGTATCTACGATATCATAGCTGGTATTATCATCACCAATATCTTCACTATTTTTCGGGTCAGTAACAATCTCTGAATACACCTCGCCCTTGTAATAAGGCATCGGGACTATTAGCGTGATGTTTTGGGCATTCCCCTCAGTTCCAATGTTGATTCCATATACATAAAATGAACGCTCCTCAGGAATAGTGCAGCCGGAACTTAAAACCACCAGAAGTATAAGTGTGGTAGAAAAAAGAAAAAGGAGAGATTTGTGCATGTTGTTACCGTTTGTCATGCGTCTGCATCTCCCTAAGCATCTCTGCCTCTATATGTAACTTTATTGTAAGCTCTTCCATGGTAGACTCTACGGTACCTCTGTCTCGAATTATTGGTCTATAAACATGAACAAGGCCTGTCCTTTCGTTTTCTACTTTCGGAATCTCTATTGGATTAGAGTTTATCAGTTACCTTTTTTATTTTTTCATCCAGCAGCGACCTCGGGGAATATCCTAATCACATTATTCTCTTCTTTTAACAGATCCAAGGTGTGTTCAATCTCTTTGTACTGCAAATGACTTTCAAAGCGTACTAATATCCAATTTACCTCTTTTATCTCAAGAGGATATTTGTCTCCAAGGTGCTCTTGGAGTTCTGTCATGTTGTAATCATTTTTACCAAAACAACTTTCAAAAGAAGCATAAATATCTCCATCTTCGTTTTTTAATGCGTTAATGTCAATATCTTCGTCTTCCCACAATGTTTCCTTCAAACTGTTGAACTCAGACGAGGGAATAACTGTATAATATTTGGGGGTGATCCAATCATCTTTTTCTGTGGAGAATGACACAGGTAAATTCTCTCCTAAAAATACTTCAATATTGGAGATATCCTCATCCTTCAAAGCTAAATCAATCGCTCCAACCTCGGCTTTTCCATCATACTCAATTTCCTTCATAATATTGACAGCCGTCTCTTCGTCAGTGTCAGTATTCCAGAATATTGCCCCTGCAGAGGTCACTAAAACTATCACCAATAATGCAAATATCAAATATTTTTTATCCATGATTTATTACTCCTATTTTGCATATTTAAATTCATAAATAAAAAAATGATTGGTGGTTAATTAAAACACATGAAGGTCCCAATCATGAGTTCTAAGACCCCACCATTCCCAGTATATTGCTCCTATGTTCACAGGCCATGGATCGTTTATGTATACGTAGTCTCCTAAGGCACTTTCACTATATCCTCTACCACATCTTGCATGTCCGGGAATACCCCCTTTAAATGGTCTATTCGCATCAATCTCTGTTTTTTGTTCTCCAAATGATGGAGATGGGTCCTTATGCGAATATACCTTATTTATACCATTATGGTAATAATACAGCTGGTCAGTAGAGACTGCTCCACCTCCGTAACCAGGGTCTAGATCCATGTAGTCGGCCACTAGGCTTTGAGAATGAGTGTATCCATGGTATTTAGCTATCATCTGTCCAGTTGCTGCAGCACACCAGTTACTGTACTCTTGAGCATATTTTGTTACACTCAGTGTTTTGCTACCCCTGGTGGATTTTCCGCCCATTGTTGTAATCTTTTGCAATTCATTCCAATTTTTAACCATCTCAGCCCGTTCTTTGTCAGGTATCTTGTCATAGATCGACCATGCCCCAATGTCTCCATCCTTTTTTGGTTCCTTTAGTGGGACCACCGAAGGAGTGTATGTATCTAATATGACTGTTTTTCCTTCTTTTGCCCCTGTTTTTACCAAAGTTGCCATCACACCCTCTTTGGGATAGCTATAACACACTGGTTTTATAGAAAGTATCTTATAGTCAGGAAATTCTTTTTCGACAATTTCTGTGGCATCATTCCTTATGGCATCTCTATCTAATGGTTCAGACACAATAATCCTATTTAGTAAACAACCTAGTACTTTACTTGCAGCCATCTCCATTTCACCGATAGCCTTACCATCTTTTGTCACTGTAAACTCGTAAAACAACTTTTTCCGTGGATATCATAGACGGTTACAGGATCCTTTTGTACGGTTGCACCATCCCAGTCCTCTAAACCGGAAGTTTCATCCGAAACAAACTCATCAAGGTAAACAACTGCGTGTTTCCATGCCGTATCTTCGTCTACGTAATAGTCCTCAACTGGATAGTCATCCTGAGAGGCCCCCGTGACAAAGATAGATCCCATGAGCAGTAGCAACATTAAAAAGACTGTGCCGGCTTTTGCTTTCATTCCTTTATTTTTTAATCCCTTATTCATCCTTTATCACCTCCTTTTCCCATTTAAACCCTCTGTACCAGAGGACCAAGACCATAATGACCTTGAATACCTATGATACTATCTTTTCGTTCGGTGATTACCGAACGAAACCAAAGGTTTAAATACTCGAATTTAATACTTTTTTCTTCCTATCAAAATCCATTTTTCTCACTCCTCGCCTTTAATTAAAGTTTTAACAAGCTTCTCTCCTTCTTCTGTAATTTCATAATAGACAAACTTACTCCCTTCATTTCGCTGTTTGATAAGGTTGACATCAACTAGTTTATTTAAGTGCTCATGAATTGTTGACCTGGACAAGTCGAACTCATCACATAAAACTTTTAATGTCATAGAAAAGCAATCAAGTGCCCTTAAAATCTCAACTCTGGTATCTTATGATAGAATACTAAAATAACTCCTATCAAATTTGTTTTTTTTTTTGCAACCATAACACCTATAGATATACTGTTCGATATTTAACCTAAATAAGGAAAATAATTCACTGTTTATAAATATTTTTGTTTATTCGGAATCAATATTGTCAATTCAAAGAAATATTGTTCCGAACTCACAATCTGAAGGGAAAAGAGGTGAAGGTTCGGAGTATGCGCCTTCCACCTACCTTTTCAAGTTTTAAAAAAATCCGAATCCGATACCTTCAAGGGAATACTCTTCTTCGATCTCTTGGGAATAGGACGACCTCTCTTATATTACCCAGATCAAGCATGGTCATAAGAAGTCTCTCAACACCAAGACCCCATCCCGAATGTGGCGGCATACCATACCTAAAAGCCTTCAAATAGAAGTCGAAACCATCAGAATCGAGTCCTTGTGCCTCTATTCTTGACTTGAGAAGATCTACTGAGTGTACCCTTTGAGCACCTGATGAGAGCTCCATCCTCGGATGCATAAGATCAAAACCCTTGCAGATCTCCGGTTTATCATCATAAGGCAGTGCATAGAAAGGCTTGCACTCACTCGGCCAATCGACGATGAAATAATGTTCACCCATGGCCTCTCCTATCGCATGCTCCGCTTGAGTGGAGAGGTCATCACCCCACTCGATCTCTTCTGTTTCTGAGATCATATCTATCGCTTCGGTGTAGGTTATTCTCTTGAACGGGGTCTTTGGAACCTCGATATCAATCTCAAGCCTCTCCCGAATGGGGGAGTTCGCAAACTCTGAGTAGACAAAGGATATAAGATCTTCAAGTATCACCATCACAGCCTCATGATCCACATATGAAGCCTCAATATCGATTGAGGTCACCTCGTTGAGATGTCTTCTTGTATCGTGCTCCTCGGCCCTGAATATCGGTGCAATCTCATAAACCCTATCAAGACCTGATGACATGATGATCTGTTTGAAGAGCTGCGGACTCTGATTCAGAAAAGCCTCGCGATCGAAGTAAGAGATGGGAAATAGTGCCGTACCACCCTCTGTTGCAGTGGCAACTATCTTGGGTGTATTGATCTCAACAAAACCTTCACCTTCCAAAAATCTTCTCACTGATGAGAGAACCTGGCTTCTTGCCCTGAATATCTCCTGGACTTTATGCCGCCTGAGGTCCATAAATCGTGAATCGAGCCTTGTGTCCAGTTCTGCATCCACTTTTCCGGTTGTATCAAGCGGTAGAGGCGATTCGGCGGGATTGAGTAATTTCACCTCACGAGGTATGATCTCAAATCCATTAGGTGCCTTCCCCTCCTCTTTGACTGTCCCTGTTACCGTGACTACCGACTCCCTACTCAAAGCCCTAACCATCTCAAAGAGCTCCTTTTCAACCTTTTTCTTGGGCAAGGTGACCTGGATGATACCTTCACGGTCTCTGACAAGCATGAAGCATATTCCTCCAAGGTCTCTCGTCTCATGCACCCATCCGGCAATAGTGACCGTCTCTCCGAACAAATCTGATTTTATCTCATTTGAGTAGTGACTTCTATTCATCTAAATTCAACCTCTAACCTCTATAAGTTGCCATTGTATCTCTCTTCAAAAGCGTATGCTGCTTTAAGAATTGTACCTTCCTCAAATGACCTTCCGATGATCTGAAGGCCTATAGGTAATTTTCCGGAGTAACCACAATTTATCGATATCGATGGTACACCTGCAAGATTGATCGGTACCGTGTTAACATCTGCCATGTATAATGAGAGCGGATCATTTATCTTCTCTCCAATTTTAAAGGCAGGAAATGGCATAGTAGGAGCTACCAACACATCAGCATCCTTCAAAGCAATATCAAAATCATTTTTTATCAGTGTTCTAACTTTTAATGCTTTTATGTAGTACTTACCGTAGTATCCGGCAGAGAGAGCGTATGTTCCCAGAAGAATCCTCCTCTTGACCTCCTCACCGAAACCTTTGGCACGAATCTCGGAGAATGTGGTATGCCAGTCCTTATCTTTATCAAGTCGCAACCCATATCTAAGACCGTCAAATCTGGCGAGATTCGAACTTGCTTCAGACATTGCAATTATATAATAAGCTGCAAGGGCGTATTTGGTGTTTGGAAGTTGTACATCGATCACCTCTGCACCAAGATCCTCAAAGATGCTCAGCCCATCATAAACCGACTTCTCAACATCAGGATCCACTCTGCCTTCACCTTCTGAAAAGAACTCTTTTGGAACGCCAACCTTCAGTCCTTTGAGACCATTTACACCTGCCTCAATCGATTTGAGATAACCCCCATCCGATCCAACCTGAGTACTATCCCTCTTGTCGGGTCCGCATATTACGTCAAGTAGTAGTGCTGTATCCTTCACATTGCACGCCATCGGACCAATCTGTTCCAGAGAGTTTGCATAGGCCACAAGGCCGTATCTTGAGACCAGACCATAAGTTGGTTTCAGTCCTACGATTCCACAAAATGATGCAGGACACCTAATGGATCCACCTGTATCAGATCCCAAGGCAAGCGGTACGTCTCCTGCTGCGAGGGTAGCTGAACTGCCACCGGAGGAACCCCCTGGAACACATGTCGTATCACAAGGATTCTTGACAGGACCGAAGTAACTCGTCTCTGTAGAAGTACCCATCGAGAATTCATCCATATTGGTCTTCCCAATGATTATTGCCCCTTCACTTTTAAGAAGTTCAATCACATGGGCATCGTAAGGAGGTATGTATCCACTCAGGATGTGAGATGCACATGTCGTGGGTATTCCTTTAGTCGAGATGGCATCCTTGATGGCTATCGGAACGCCTGAAAGTTTTCCATCTTTAAATTCACCCTTATCGACTCTTCTTGCAGTTTCTATTGCATTCTCTCTACTCAAAGTGATGTAAGCATTCAGCTTCTCATCTATCCCTTCATAAATCCTCTCGATGAAATCCTCACAGGATCGTCCACCTCTGAAATCCTCAGCGAGTTTACAAGCAGTCTCCATAATAACTTCAGAATCTCCTTACTTTTTTGACATTAAAAGTCTTTCTTTGCATGATCTTTCAATCCTTCTTAAGGGGCGGTTAGTGGTACAGATCCCTTTTGTAGGAATAGCTACCAACTCTAACTCTTACTATTACTCTTGCATATCTCAACCCAGTTTTCAAGGACTCTTAACCCCCTATCACCGGATTTTTCGGGATGAAACTGTACACCATATACGTTATCCTTTGCAACCATCACAGGAACATCAGTTCCATATTCAACAGTTGCAACAACAACATCCTCCCCCGGTTCACAAAAGTATGAATGAGCAAAAAAGAAGAAAGTACCATTCTCAATTTTATTCAATAGGTCAGTGCCCTTCCTAATATTGATAGAATTCCATCCCATATGCGGTATTCTGACACCTGCAGAAAGGCGTTTTACTCTGCCATCGATAAGACCGAGCCCCTTCTCCTCACCTTCCTCACTATCTTCAAAGAGGACCTGCATACCCAGACATATACCAAGAAGTGGTACTCCTTTTCTTACCAGATCAAGAATTGTAGGGACGAAGGGCTTCAGATTCAGCATCACCTCTCCGAAAGATCCGACTCCTGGAATCACGATACCATCATAGAAAGAGAGCTTTTCAGGATCGGTTATTATCTCTGCCTCAGCACCAACCTTGATGAGGCCGTTGTGAATATTGAATAGATTTCCCATACCGTAATCGATTACCGCAATCATTGAATATCA
>JAXHTN010000068.1:0-9411 GCA_034190145.1 Halobacteriota archaeon
AATTTAAAAAAAAGAATAGGAGGGACAAAATCCCCCTCTTCAAGAATTAAAGGCCGGTAGTATCTTCTCTGTTATCAGTGGAAGTGCATCTTTCTTCG
The DNA here is from genome assembly GCA_034190145.1 of Halobacteriota archaeon. Taxonomy (GTDB): domain Archaea; phylum Halobacteriota; class Syntropharchaeia; order DAOWMC01; family DAOWMC01; genus JAXHTN01. The sequence continues at coordinate 99 of JAXHTN010000068.1, forward strand.
ATTTACCCATTGGAGAACCGAAGACGAACTGAGTCACACCTGCACCGAGAAGATTCTCTATCTGGCCTATACACTGCTCAGGGGTTCCCGAGACCGAGAATACGTCCAGGTAGGAGTTGTCAACAAGGCCGAAAGCATCACCGAATTTACCCTGTTCGATGAAGCCTTTCATCTGCTCTGCCCTCTCAATATCAAGTCCGTGGTTCTCAAGAACCTTTGGAGGGGTACCAGCTGCGATGAATGCGACAACGGGAACTGCGGCTTTCTGAGCTTCCTTCTCATCTCTATCTACCGAGAATGAAGTGTATGCCACGACATCAACATCATCCAAGCTTTTCTTTGCATCGGAGACACCCTCTTTTATCATCTTGCTTGCGATGTCAAAGTCCTTCTCATGTGATGCATTGATTAGGATTCCATCACCTATAGAACCGGCAAGCTTCAGCATCTTCGGACCTTGGGCTCCTACGTAAATCGGTATCTTTCTCGAGGGTTTGAAGTTCATCCTGGCATTCTGAATCTCAATTATGTCACCTTCAAAATTTACACTCCCTCCATCCCAAAGAGATCTAATAACCTCAACTGTCTCTTTTACGGTTGCAAGTGGTTTCTGCATACCTATGTTGAGTGCTCCAAGTGTTGATTTATCGCCAACACCCAGGCCAAGGATCATCCTGTTGTCAGATACATCGTCAAGTGATGCAACTACCGATGCAGTCTGTGCCAAGTGCCTCATGTAAGGGTTTGTGACACCCACACCCAATTGAGCAGTGTCAGTGGCTCCAGCCACAAGTGCGAGTGTCACATATGGGTCCCTATTTGTATAATGGTCAGTTATCCATATGTTGTCCATACCACCCAGCTCGAACTTTCTTGTATATCCTACAATTTTGTCTATACTTGTGGATGGTACCAGCTCCACTCCAAACTTGACTTCTCTATCGAGTGGTCTTAGTATCTCACGCTTTATCTCAGGAAGTTTCATCTCATCCAGAACTCTCATTGTGACCTGTAATGCATTGAAGAATGCATAGGTCGAATAGTCTCCCTGGATGAGGTGCATTATATCTGCTCTCTCTCTTGGAGTTAGACTGATGTTACCCATATCTTCCTCTGTCAATATCAAGAGGATATCTTCCATCAAGTCTTCTTTTGCCTCGTTTCCGAACTTGTTCATCCGTTCCAACATCTTTCCTACTTTTTCTTTTGATATTTCAGCCATTTTTGCCCCCTTTCAGTTAGCAAATTCTTTTGCTATCTTATGGACTGCGTTGGGGTCAATTTTCATACAAATATCCAGCGCAGTATGGATCGTGTAGTTTGAGTAGTTACCATTCATGAGCTGTAAGATTGCTGCTTTCTCCCTATTCGTCAGCTCAACTTCATTTTCCGCTAGTATATCCAAAATTTCCTCAGCAAAATCCTCTTTTAATCCTTTTTGTGCCTTTTTTACCTGTCTAACGAGGAATTTCTCGTCAAACATATCATCTTCGAACTCCACTGCTTTTGGCATATAGAGCTCTTCCTCTCCTTCTATTATCCTCTCTTTTTCAAATGGCATACTAAACCACCTCCTCTTTTTTTCTCCCAGTATATCTACTGGCAACCTCCAAAGTGGCCTCAGGATCTGCCCTTAGACAGACCTGTATGACGCTCTGGAGTATGTATGTCGAGTAATTTTCTTTCATGAACTGCATGATTGCTGCTCGTTCCCTGCAGTTAACATCAACCTCGTTGCTGATTATGATGGAAATAATCTCTTCAAAGAATTGGTCCTTCTCTTCCCGATTCAGTTCATGCAACCTTTCAACCCCGCTCACAAGTTCAAACAGGATGTTTAGATCTTTATCTTCCTTATCCAGTGATGAAATCGGAATCAGATTCATTTCCTGTTTTCTTCCAGGTTTTACAAGGTATTTTCTTTCGCCTTTTAAGTCTATTCCGTATTTTTCCAAAGAATCCACTTCTTTGGCGCCAATATAGATTGATATACCTCTGCTCGGGCCTTTTTCATGGATGCTCACGATAAGGGGCTCCGATTTTTCTTGAATTCCCATGTTTATCACCCATGCCTCTTTAGTGTAATATGTTTCACCAGTTATTTTGGTGTCACCTATTTCACGTTTATGCATGATAGTATATAAAATTTTTGGTTTGGTAAATTAAACATGTTTATAAAAAACGTGGAGTTTGGGCTCGAAAGGATGATGGACAATATGAAAAAAGCTTTTACCCATCTAAAAGAAACATATAAGTAGAGATGACAGAGGAGACGGGTGAAAAGAAAGAGATCCTTGAATTTGCTGTGTCTGTTCAAAGGGCAGGAAGTGAGAGGGGAAAGAGGATCTATTTTGATACAAAAGATATTGAAGAGATTAAAGAGAAATGTGGAGAGGATTTCTTCCTGCTTACTGATAGGACGCTCATTGCCTTTGTCGATCCCGAGAATTCAAAGATTACAATCACGCCTCTCAAGGGCATCTACAAGAAGACACTTTAATGTCTCGGCCTGTTCTATGGTCAGCTCAACGTCGACTCTCCCGAACGTTATTATTATATTATTTCCAACAAGTGGTTGTACATCAATTTCCATATTAACACACTCAAACATATGGTGTAAGCCTTAATTCGGGATAACCTTCCGTTGTGTCTATATCTACATTGAATAACCCTGTTTCCGGTTTTATTCCATAAAGTATAATCGTTCCATCAAGCGACATTAATTTTAAATATGTGCTAGCCATGTTGATAAGCTGTTGAGTCATTGACAGTCCAGGATCGACTCTTGCAATGTCAATATTTCCTCTTGTCTTAGTATTTGTAATGTGTCTGTTCAGTTCTTTAATCGCTACACCCAGCTTATCTCCACCTCTTAAGTTGTACGGAAACTCGAGGGTATCAACACCGATTATTGTAAGAACAGGAGGACTGAGTTCAAGTATGAAGTTCTTTATCTTGCTCAAATCGGCCCCGATGGATTCAGCCTCTAGGGGGATAACATTCTCATTTTTTTCTTCGTCAAAGTCGGTGGATGTGTGAACCTCAAAAACTCTAACACATTCATCGTAGTTCTTGCTATTCACATAATCTTTCTGGAGACGCCTCAATTGTTCTTCATTTCTTCCACAACAAGGGATATCAACGAACCAATTCTTCTGGTTTATAAATTTTCTGACCGTTGGGCCAACAATCGCTTGAAAGCCCCAAGTTGAAATATCCGAGCCAACCTCAACTATGTTAAAACTCCCTCTTCTATATCCGCCACTGAGAAGACGATCGAGATCCAAGCTCCCGGTAGATATATGGGTGCCTGTATCAGGAGTTAACGATTGTTTTTTAGGTTTTTCGACGTTACTCCTATCAAACGGCATAAAGCAACGAAATCTTCCGTTTTGAAGGGTGAATGGGTAGTTGGGTTGTCTAATGTTTGTTCCTCTCAATTTCTTTACCAATACTTCTCTAGCCCTTCTATAGTCTATTCTTATATCTCTTAGAAGGACTATACCATCGACCATGTAATCAAGTGAATTGGTTTGCATATTCTCCGAGACGAAGATAAGTTTAATATTTCTCTGCCTAACAAGTTCTGCAATAGTGGCCTCAAGCATTCTCACTTTAAATTCTTCCTCGTTGAAGGTTACTGCATCCCAACTATCAATTACTACTGTTGCTGGTTTCTCTATCTTTTCAAGTCTACTGCAAAGAACTTCTGGAAATGATTGTAGTCCAAAGGTGCAGGAGTCTGCTGATATGAAAAATTTTGTGGTATCTATCACATTTATCGGTCTTTCGCACTCTTCTAACCATGGGAAATGGCTATAAAGAGAAGCCGGGGTCACTCTTGTTGACAAGTATACTCCGCTTACTCCTCCAATTCTCTTCAAAAGCTCAAGAGCAAGTGTGGTCTTCCCTGTTCCAGGCTCGCCTTTCACCAATAGTGAAAAACCCTTGGAAGACTCAATTGCATCCAGTATATCGGGTGGTATTATGTTGTCTTCCTCTTTCATTATTATTAATGTAACATAACCCACTTATATAATTTTGTATTTTAATGATTATGCTTGTGTCACATGTGGTATAATTCTGTATAATAGAATAATTTATGAGGGTAAAAAGGTACATCATAATTGAAGGACCTATTTTTACTTTATGGAGTGCATAGAAGATGATTATAACCAAAGAAAAGCCGATCGAAGAGATAGTAAAGTATCTTGAACCCTTTGAAAAGATACTGATAGTTGGTTGCGATGGGTGCACACAGCCACCCCGCGGATTGAGAGAAGCCGAAACTTATGCGTCATTGATTGAGATGGCTTTAGATTTAAAGGGGAAAAATGTAGAATGTGCCGCAACAACTGTTGTGAGGCAGTGCTGTAATGATGGTGTTAAAAATTGGGTCAAGCCTGATGAATACGATGCCGTGTTAAGCATGGCTTGCGGAATCGGTGTCCAGATATTGACCCAGGTCTTCCCGAAAGTGCCAGTATTCCCGGCTCAAAATACCGTATTTATCGGTTCCGAAGAGAAGAGAGAAGGGGCAATGTACGAGATGTGTATGTCATGTGGTGATTGCCTTTTGGCTGAAACGGGTGGAATTTGTCCGGTAACAAGATGTGCGAAGGGTCTGATGAATGGACCTTGTGGAGGGTGTGTTGAAGGAAAATGCGAGGTCCCTGCTTATAAAAAGAACTGGAAAGGTGAAGTTATTGAGACGGTAAATAATGATTGTGCATGGTATCTAATATACAATCGACTTAAGGAGATGGATAAACTTGAACAGTTCAGAAAATACAGACCGCCAAGGGACAGATCGATTTCGATACATCCGAGGGTGCTATAGGGGGCTATGAGAATGGAGGCGTTTTCAAATTTGATGAAGGAGATAAAAGCTGGTAATTTTGTATATACCGGGGAACTTGAACCGCATAATTTATGTGCTGATATCTCCGATGTTGTTGATTGGGCAAACACCCTCAAAGGTACAGGAAAGATAATAGCTGCAAATGTTACTGATAATCCTCAGAGTTTCACCGCAATGAGCAGTTTAGCTGCAAGTTACATAATTCAGCAAGATTCGGGACTCGAGATGGTATATCAGCTCAGGACTTCAGATCGAAATAGAATGGCACTTGCATCGGACATACTCGGAGCTTCGGCACTTGGGCTTAAGAATATCTTGGCTTTAACCGGCGATCATAATGGTCTTGGAAATACCCCGGGAACTATGCCTGTCTTCGATCTTGATTCGGCACAGCTGGTTGATCTAATACATCATATTGTTTACGAGGGAAAAGATTTACAGGGGAATGAGGTTACCGGTAAGGTAGAGTTAAATGTCGGTATAGCAGGAAACCCAAATCAGGTGCCGCTTGAGATAGAAGTACTGAAGATGGAGAGAAAGGCTGAAGTTGGTGCTGAGTTCATCCAGACACAGGTTGTTTTCGATCTTGATGTAGCTCTAGAATATCTGGATGCTATTGAACATATACAAGTTCCAACAATTATCGGTATATTCCCACCAAGGTCCTATGGTCAAGCAAGCTTCTTTGATAAGTTTGTTTCAGGTGTCACAGTACCCAAGTCGTTCTTAGATGCATTTGCTAGCTTTAAGGAGATTGAGGACAAGGCCAAGAGAAAGGAGAGGATAGACGAGTTCAACATTGACTACTTCGTCAACTTCGTAAAAGAGATCAAGAAGAAGAAAGCCTGTGCAGGTTGCCATATAATGGCCGTTGGTTATCCTGATGTTATTGAACCGATTATAGAAGGTGCAGAGAAAGCTTAATGGAATCAGTATGGATGACAAAAATAGCTCCGCATTAGTTGTTGGTGGCGGAATTGGCGGTATACAGGCAGCTCTGGACTTGGCAGAAAAGGGTTTTAAGGTATATCTGATTGAGAAGAATCCCGCTATTGGCGGTACTTTATCTCAGTTGGATAAACAATTTCCCACAAACAGCTGTGGATTCTGTAAAGTTTTGCCTGTTTTTAATGAGGAAGATTCCGATTTTTGCATTCGAAGGGAGCTCTCACATCCAAATATTGAGCTGATAACGTATGCAGATGTAACAGACGTGGAAGGCTCAGCAGGACTCTTTGAGGTCACCGTCAGGAAGAATGCAAGATTCGTAAAGGAAGATTTGTGTACTGCCTGTGGATTATGTGCCGATGTCTGTCCAATTGATGTCGAGGATGATTTCAACAAAGGAGTAACAAAGCGTAAAGCGATTTATGTAAAATATCCTCTTGCAGTTCCCAACGTTTATACAATCGATATGAGTATATGTAATAAATGTGGTGAATGTGTTGATATATGTCCGACAGACGCAATTGAGCTAACACAAAAAGAGGAGATCATCAAACTAAAAGTCGGATCAGTTATCCTATCACCTGGGTTCGAGGAGTTCGATCCGAAAGTTCTCACCTCCTACGGTTATGGGATCTACCCCAACGTTGTAACAAGCACTGAGTTTGAACGGATGTTGAGCACCAACGGATTATCACGTCCTTCAGACGGTGCAAAGCCGAGTAAAATTGCATTTTTACAGTGCATGGGATCAAGAGACAGCGAAAGGAATTACTGTTCATCTGCCTGTTGTATGATCTCACTCAAAGAATCGTATATCGCAAAGGAGATCGACCCCTCAGTCGAGCCTCACATATTCTTTATGGATATGAGGGCATTCGGCAAGGGATACCACCAGTATTACGAAGATTCGAAGGACATGATAACCTTCACAAGAGCCAGGGTAGCTTCATTATATGAAGACCAGACTACAAATAATCTGTATGTAAGGTATGAAGAAGGAGCAGATATAGTTGAAAAGGTCTTTGATCTGGTAGTCCTTGCTGCCGGTCAAGTTCCACCAGAAGATGCAAAGGGATTAAGTGATATATTTAAAATAGAACTTAATGAACACGGCTTTTGTAAAACCAGATACTACTCAGATGTAGAGACAACAAGGGACGGAATTTATGTCTGTGGTTCATTCTCATCTCCAAAGGATATTCCGGATACGGTCGTTCAAGCAAACGCTGCTGCTATGAAAGCTTCTGAATTAATTATTCCTGAAAGCCGGAGAATAGAGGAACAGCTTGATGCTAAACTTGCCGATAATGGGCCTAAGATAGGTGTGTTTTTATGCAGATACGGTGATAAGATAGATAACCTAGATATTGACGGCCTTGGTGCATTTGTAAAGGATCTTTCGGATGTAACTTCTGTAGAGTATCTTGACTATGCATCTTTGGATGATGGCATGGAAATAGTCAAGAAAAAGATTGTTGACGGTGATGTAAACAGGGTTGTCTTCGGTGCATGTGCGCCTTACCATTATGAAATGTTCTTCAAAAATACACTAAAGGATACAAGTATAGACCCGGCATTCATAGAACTTGTAAATTTGAGGGAACAGGTCGCATTGGTTCACTTGGATGAACCTGAAAAGGCTAATAAGAAAGCTAAAGATCAGTTGAGGATGGCTATAGGACGGCTAAGAACGCCTGATTGCAGTCCTCTACCCCTAATGACCACTACCATAAATCAGGACTGTCTTGTTATCGGCGGCGGAATATCGGGATTAACGGCATCTATTGCTCTTGCAGGGATGGGAATTAATGTACACTTGGTAGAAGAAAGTCCCGAACTGGGTGGAAAAACGCTTGAAGGTAAGTACAACTTAGAAGGCCTTGATTTGGAGGGTATACTCAAAGAAAGTATAGGGAAAGTTGAGAATAGTAACTTAATTCACGTGTACACGAACAAAAACATCACTGGTATTTCAGGATCATTCGGTAACTTCACCACAAAGTTAAGCAATTCAAAAGAGGTAAAACATGGTGCAATCATCGTGGCGACTGGTGCACAGCCATATATTCCAGATGAGTATATGTATGGAAAGGACGATACTGTGCTAACCCAACTCGAACTGGAAGATAGGGTGATAGAAGGTCGCTTGGATGATATAAAGACTGTTGTAATGGTCCAATGTGTTGGATCCCGTGACGAAGAAAGGCCTTACTGCTCACGATTCTGCTGTTCTCAAGCAATAAAAAACGCTTTGAAGATAAAAGAGAACAACCCGGATATAAATGTGTATATACTTTATAGAGATATAATGACATACGGGTTCAAGGAAGAATACTACAAGAAAGCATGCGAAGAAGGAATTGTCTTTGTCAGATATGATTCCGAGAACAAGCCCGAAATTGATACCACGGGTGATCTTATCTCTGTAAATCTTGTTGAACCGATAACAGATGATGAGCTAAGAATAGAAACCGATCTCCTGGTGTTGAGCACAGGTGTTATCCCCAACGATAATAAAAAGATGGCAGACTTACTCAGAGTGGATCTTGACGAAAATGGATTCTTCAAAGAAGCCAATGTTAAGTTTAGGCCCCTTGACTCTGTAAATGATGGTATTTTCTTATGTGGTTTGGCACGTTCACCGGGATCTGTAGATGAGAGTATTACGCAGGCGATGGGTGCTGCAAGTAGAGCATACACGTTGCTATCGAATGAGTCCATACAGAAGAAAGTAAGAATAGCTTTAAACAGGTACGATTGTATAACTTGCCAGACATGCGAAGCGCTATGTGTATATGGCGCAGCTATGTTAAAATCGTATGGAATTGCCGATATAGATCCATTGTTATGCAGAGGGTGTGGTGTCTGTCTAACATCTTGCCCGGCGGAAGCGATAACAAATCTAACATTGAGTGATAATCAGACCGTATCCATGATGGAGGAAGCGATTTCAAGTCACAAGAATGGTGAACCTAGGATCCTGGCTTTCCTATGTAAATGGTGTCCTTCAGCTGCAGCAGATATGGCAGGAGCTTATAGATTTCAATACCCTTCGAACATGCGAACAATAAAAGTTGCATGCACAGGTGGTATTGATCCGCGCCACGTGATAGAGGCGTTTTCAATGGGTTTTGATGGTGTCTTCGTCGGAGCGTGCCACACCGGAGATTGCCACTACATGTCGGGCAATGAGAAAGCGGAGCATAGGATTGACAAGTTAAAAGAGATACTGCCAGGGATAGGGATCGACCCGGAACGACTCAAGTTAGAATATTTTACCGGAAACGATGGTAAAAAATTTGCAGAAGTTGTAACCGGATTCACAGAGCTTTTAAGTGAACTGGGACCGACTCCTCTAGCAAAAAATAAGGAGGCTTAGATGGAATGGAAGCCATGGATAAATTCGCACCTTTGCTTAAGAGAAGTGAAGGTTTTGAAGCTTTAAAAAGGGATATAATAGATCAGGGGTACTGCACCAACTGTGGTGCATGTGCATCATTTTGC
>JAXHTN010000069.1:0-9406 GCA_034190145.1 Halobacteriota archaeon
AATCTACCTATTGTATCCCTATGGTGGCCTGTGATCCTTTCAATACTTCGTATGCCGTTCTTTTCAACCAAGTGCTTGCAAATGACTATGATCTCGTCTTCAGACAATTGTTTACGGTAAAGTGGAGTATTTGAAGTCTCGACAAACCAACTATGACAATGGTTACAGTAATATTGTTGATGACCAGCGCGATTCTTACCTCGTTTCACTATGTCCTTTCCATTCTCCTTCAGGAAATATTTACACTTTAGATTATGGCACGTTATATCTATCTTGCCTCTAGGTCTAGCCATTCAGCATCACGATGGAGATATGGACATTATCCTATATTAATTATGCGGTCCATTTAAGGACAGTGCCTAAAATTCTGACTCGTATAGGTAGACTCTACCTTCAATTGAAATGTAGTCTCCAGTCTTCAGTTCTTTACCCATGTTTTTAAGATTATCAATATTTATCAGACCGAGATGTATAAGCAAATTCAAGCCGCAATCCAGTACTAAATCAAAGCAGGGGATTACCTTCCCTTCAAATTTCTGTTCTACGTAATTCAAAATTTTTATTTTGCCTTGGAAGGGATATTTAAGCTTTCGTAATGGTTTTATTAATTTTATTCTCTCACTCATCTTATCTAGATTATCGAAGGGGTCTATCACCGGAAGTGTTTCTATGAACCCATTCTCATATTTTTTATAATCCTTTGTCCGATGAATACCAATAAAATAGTGGCATTCAGTATAAAGCTTGATCCCGTTTTTTTGATAATTAAGTCCGATTCGACTATGGACTCGGGTAGTATAGATGCCATTCCACTGATAAGGAAGACGAAGAGACATAAACTGGAAGGTTATAGTCTCGACAAAGGATATGATGCAGAGCCTATACATAAGGTGATAAGGGAGGAAGTGCGAGCGGAAGCACAGATCCCACAAGGAATAAAAAAGCATTGACAGGCAAGTATAGACAGTTGATGCTTGCAGGGCTTGATTATGATAAGTATCACCGAAGGAGCATATGTAGAGGCTGTTATATCCGTGGAGAAGAGAGTATTCGGTGATTGTAATACGAGCAGATCAGACAGATTGAGAAACAAAGAGTGCAAGCTAAGGGGTGTCTGCTATAACGTTTACAGGTATTGTAAACTTTTTATGTTGTAATTGAAGGTCTTCTACGGAGCCGAAATAAGAATAATATATAATATTCCTTTTGTACTATTGCGTTTTGCCAACCTGCCTCTCGGGGTCCCATCTTAAATTTATATGGGCTGAGCCCTTCACTTTTATCAAGGCACAAGTTTGAAACCTTGTTTCGATAAAAATACATGATCTTAACATTCCTTTATTCAATCCCACATTCGTCATGTTCTCGCACTGATAATCTATAATAACCGCCCTTAAGCCCAATGTTCTCGGTCTCATCTTAATTATCCTTATATCTGTCAGGAAGATAGATTCAAGTTCTGCCAATTCACCTCCCAAACCTGCTTCTTGAAATGCTAATAATACTCGCTCATCGGGCTCTAAAATGTCCTGCACCTCCTTTGGCACTCCTGTCTCCTTCCAAGAAACGATCCCGTCATTTTTATTACCACTTCACCCACTCTTGAAGTTTGAAGGCTACGAAGAAGGCCTTTAAGGATATTTTTCCATTTTGGCTATTACCAGTTAAAAAATACCCCTATATACCTAGGGATTAGTGTTTAGCGGACTCAATAACTTTGATATTTGCTCAACTATTTCCATATAAACCCATCCCCATTTTTGTTCTATATATATGGGCGGATAGTTAAAAAGGATATGGAAAAATTGTTGGATGAGTGGTGGAGGGGTCAGCTGCATCAACTATTGACTCTGAAAAGACAAGGTTTGGGATACGGGATGTATGTGGAATAGGGGTTATTCGAAATTCTCTATTATTTATGGGCTGTCAAGATTGTATCAAAACTGAAGAGATTATATGACTATTCTACCTTTTTAATCCTACTTTTATACCACCTGCACATCTGCCTGTGCAGTGGGAAATACGAAAAGCTTAATACTTTTGTGAAGACTAAGATAGAAGAACATAGAGGAAAAGATGATGGAAGATATAAAAAATGCTGTAAAGGCGGCATTGGAAAGTCCCGAACGTAAGTTCTCGGAGAGTATCGATTTAATTATTAATCTAAAGAATATCGATATGAGTCAACCGCAGAACAGGGTTTCAGAGGATGTCATTCTTCCAAATGGCCATGGTAGACCGATTAAGATATGTCTATTTGCAGATGGTGAGATGGCTATCAATGCGAAAGATCATGTTGACCTGATAATTCCCTCAGAGGAGATTGAAAAGCTTGCTGAGGAGAAAAGAGACGCGAAGAAGCTGGCAAGAGAGTATGATTTCTTTGTCGCTGATTCTCAGTTCATGCCAGTTATTGGTAGAAATTTTGGTCCTATTTTGGGTCCGAGAGGAAAGATGCCTGACCCAGTTCCACCAGGTGTAGATATTATTCCGATTCTAGGGAGATTCCGGCGTTTGGTAAGGTTGAGATCTAAGGATAAGCTGACATTTCATGTTACTATTGCTCAAAGAGGAATGTCCGAAGACGAGATAGCAGGAAACATAAAAGAGATTATTGATCGGCTTGAAATGACTTTGGAGAAGGGCAAGCAGAACATAAAATCTATATATCTGAAGACAACAATGGGGAATGCTGTAAAAGTTATTTAGGAGTGAATGATGGAAGAGGTACACCACACTGCACATATACCAAAATGGAAGATAGACGAGGTAGCGAAGATTAAAGACCTTACTGAGGGTCATTCTGTTGTTGGTATCGTGGGGGTAAGGGGTATAACTGCGAACCAGTTACAGAAGATGCGAGCCAATCTCAGGGAAGATGCCGTTCTCAAGGTGTGCAGAAACAATCTAACAAATCTGGCTTTAAATGGTATGGAAAAGGAATTTCTTTCCGAATATGTGGAAGATCAGACCCTACTTTTATTCACCGAGTTAGATCCATTCAGGCTGTACAAAATGCTTGAGGAGACAAAGACACCGGCACCTGCAAAACCTGGAGATGTTGCTCCAAAAGACATAATTATCGAGAAAGGGCCAACGTCTTTCAAACCCGGACCAATTGTTGGTGAGCTGCAGAATGCAGGAATTCCAGCAGGTATTGAGTCGGGGAAGGTTGTTATCAAGGCAACCAAGACTGTGGCAAGTCAAGGTGATGTTATCTCACCAAAGCTTGCTGATACGTTATCGAGGCTCGAGATCTATCCGATGGAGATAGGACTTAATCTCAGGGTAGCATATGATGGGGAGATGGTTTACGCAAGTGAACTACTCGCTGTAGACGAGAGCAAATACTTATCAGATATTAAAACGGCAACACAAAATGCATTTAATTTGGCAATAAACATCGCATATCCAACCAAAGAGACTATCAGTACACTGATAAAGTCTGCTTTTATGGATGCCAGAAACCTTGCAGTCAGTTCAGAGGTTTATGAACCTGGGGTTATGGGTGATATAATTGCTAAGGCTTATATGCAGATGCTCAGTATAAAAAAGGAGGATGATAATGTGGAATATGTTTACGCAGCACTATTGATGCACTCAGCTGGTAAGGAGATCACCGAGGATGGTATAACATCCGTACTCGGAGCTGCAGATATTGAAGTAGATTCAGCGCGGGCTAAAGCGTTGGTATCTGCACTTGATGGTGTGGATATCGGGGCGGCAATATCAGAAGCCGCTTTTGCACCGGCTGCACCTGCTGCAGCAGCGGTACCAGCAGAAGGACCTGCAAAAGAAGAAGAGAATAAAGAAGAAGAGAAGAAGGAAGAAGAGGAAGACGAAGGAAGTGGAATGGAAGGTCTTGGTGCGCTCTTTGGGTGAAAATCCAGAGGGCTTACACAACCCTTTTATTTTATAAGTTCTATTGTGAATATTTATGAGTATGATAGAAGACAGAAGGGATCGTTTTTTACACGATTGATCTTAGTGGAAAGACCGTCAACATTTTTGATACAACCCTAAGAGATGGGGAACAGTCTCCTGGTATCTCTTTTACAGATGAAGAGAAGATTCTTATAGCTAGGCAGCTGGATAAACTCGGAGTTGACGTAATCGAAGCGGGCACTCCTGTTGTATCAAACGAGGAGAAGGAGTCCGTTAAAATAATCGCCTCCGAAGACCTTAGTTCGAAGATATGCGGGCTCGCAAGGATACTGAAACAGGACATTGATGCCTGTATAGACTGTGATGTTGACGTTGTCCATCTTTTTGTATCAACATCTGATCTTCAGATAAACCATACAATCAAGATGGATAAGGGGGATATTGTCGTCAAGACCGGGGAATGTATCGAGTATGTGAAGGATCATGGCCTAAGTTGTCTATTCTCTGCAATGGATGCCACACGTTCAGATCCTGATTATTTGATAAAGATATTTACTGCAGCAGAGGAAGCGGGCACTGACACAATAAATATTCCAGATACGGTTGGAGTGATGATGCCTACTTCAATGAAGGCTCTGGTTTCACCGATATACGAGGTCGTTGGCGTTCCTATCGATGTACACTGCCACAATGACTTTGGGCTTGCTGTTGCCAATTCTCTTGCTGCTGTAGAAGCAGGTGCAAGGCAGGTGCAAGTGACGGTAAATGGCATAGGGGAGCGAGCAGGAAATGCAGATCTTGCAGAGGTAGTAATGAGCTTGCATTCGATATATGGTGCCAAAACAAAGATTAAAACTGAATATCTTGTTGAGACTGCAAGACTACTTGAGAGGTTGACCGGACTCCGAATCCTCCTCAACAAACCAATAGTAGGAGCAAATGCGTTCTCCCATGAATCCGGGATACATGCACATGGTGTTATCGAACGAAGTGATACCTTTGAACCCGGTATTATGACGCCAGAGATGGTGGGTCACAAGAGGCGTATTGTCCTTGGAAAACATGCAGGAAAACACTCGGTAAAACAGAGGCTTGGTGAGATCGGAATATCAGCATCATCTGAACAACTTGAAGAGATCCTCGGGAAGGTAAAAGAGCTTGGTGTAAAGGGTAAAGAAGTGACTGATGAGGATCTTCATGCAATAGCTGAGGTTGTAATCGGTGAAGTCTCAAAAGAGAAGCAGCTCATAGTTCTAGAAGAAGTTTCTGTCATGACCGGCAACAAAGTCACCTCTACGGCGACTGTTAAGGCCATCGTGGGAGGTGAAGAGCGCACTGCTTCTTATACTGGTGTGGGTCCTGTAGATGCGGCTTTAAAGGCAGTCCAGGCGATTATAACAGAATTCGCAGTAATCAGATTGACTGACTTCAGAATAGATGCCATAACCGGTGGATCAAACGCTCTCGCAGAAGTACTGATTGGCGTGGAAGACGAAAACGGCAGAGTAATCACAGCAAGAGGCGCATCTGACGATATTGTGATGGCATCAGTCGAAGCTTTAATAAATGCTATCAACAGGTTGATGGTCGGTAAAGGATAACCTGGACCGATCAACCCACTTTTTCACTATTTATCTCTTTATCCCCTGCCCAGTCACAAGTCCTTCAGAACCTTCACTTCCATCCTCGGGTCAACAAAAGAGAAGAGCTTCATCATTATCTTATTCTTGGGAAGATTCTTTGTATGGGTTTTTAGAGCCTCGTCATCTGCATATCGCTCATAAAAGACTACTGTGTTATCCTTCTCGCATATGTGCGGATTATAAATAAGTGCTTTTCCTGCCTCTTTTTCAAGGATATCATCTTGAAGTTCCTTCAGGGCTTTTGACAGATCTTCTATTGAAGAACCTTCTTTGATCTTTAAAGTAGCTACAATTGACGGCATGGTTATTAAGTTAATCAACAATTATTTAATCGTTTCGAAATCGAAAGTTAGTTTTATCTGAATATGTCGGAGCCTCTGTCAAAAATCATATCACTCACCTCCGATTCACAGCTTTCAAACGTGACCCCTCTAACAAGAACTATGGGAATACCTTCTGTAAACTCCCCCATCACTAGATTCGCAGCTGAACATATCTCATCGGCAAGACCCACCTTCGTTATTCTTGAGACCTTTCCGTATCTATCGACTTCTCCTCTTCTATCAACCACGGGCGGTAGTCCTGATACACCAACGCAACTCCCTATGATACCATCACGAAACGGCCTTCCTATGGAGTCCGAAAGCAAGAGAGCAATACGTTTTCCGCTCTTATCTTCTATACCCTTTCTTAAGAATCTTGCACTCTTCTGAGGTGAAAGTGGTAGTAGGACGGCCTTATCATGATCAACGTTGGACTCGTCGATTCCCACATTTGCACAGATCATACCGTCCCTTGACTCGGTGATTATGATGTTGTTTTTTATCTTGATTATCTCCATTGATTCGTCAAGTATCAGTTGAGCGATCCTCTCGTCTTTATCCGTCTCTCTTGCAAGTTTTGAGGCTTCTCTTGTAACTTCAACAGAGGATAGATCGACAAGTCGTCCTTCGCTCTTTGAGACTATCTTACTTGTGATCACAACGACGTCCCCGTCTTTCAAGATCAGTCCTGTTCTCTTCAACCCTTCAATTGTGATGTCTACCAGGTCATCGCCCTCTCTAATCTCGGGAATGCCTTCAAGACCAATTATCTCAACTTTCATACTCACCCGAAAACGGCCTTTCTTATAGCTTCAATATCTGCTTCAACCTCTATCGGTTTACCACAGATATCAACAACTTCTTCCGGATCCTTTAGAAGGTGTCCGGTGGTTATGCAGACGATCTTTTCATCTCTTTTGATCTTACCAGTGTGAACAAGCTTTCTCAATCCAGCAATCGAGGTAGCAGAAGCAGGTTCGACACCAATTCCCTCCAGCCTTGCAAGATCCTTTTGAGCGGTAACTATCTCGCTATCCGAAACACTCTCTGCAAGACCTCCGGAGTCATAAATTGCCGCAAGAGCCTTCACTGCATTGACAGGGTCGCCAATTCTTATGGCTGTTGCAATAGTTTCGGGACTCCTCGCAGGGACGATATCTTTATCGCCTGAGCGGAAAGCATCAACTATCGGAGATGATCCTTCTGCCTGTATTCCCGTCATCTTTGGAGTGCTACCTATTATTCCAAGCTCCTTGAACTCGGAAAATCCTTTATAAATGGCTGTGATGTTCCCTGCATTACCAACGGGCAATATCACTCTGTCCGGGACCTCCCAGCCCAGTTGATCGGCAATCTCAAAGCCTATCGTCTTCTGGCCTTCGAGACGATACGGGTTTATCGAGTTGAGAAGGTAGAACTTCTCTTCAGCACAAAACTCTCTAACAAGCCTAAGAGAATCGTCAAAGTTACCCTTCACACCTATAACTTTTGCCCCATGCATAAGTGCTTGTGCAACCTTTCCGAGGGCAACCTTTCCTGCTGGAAGGAGCACAACTGCAGGGATCTTGGCTTTCGAAGCATAGGCTGCAAGTGATGCCGACGTGTTTCCCGTTGACGCACATGCAACAGCATTCATTCCAAGCTCAATTGCTTTTGAAACGCCCACGGTCATTCCCCGGTCTTTGAAAGAACCGGTCGGGTTCATACCCTCGTGCTTCACATAAAGCTCTTTGACACCTATCGATTCTGCAAGACGATCGCACTTATATAAAGGAGTCCCTCCTTCTTTGATCGTTACCGGGTCGATATCAACAGGGATCAAAGAACGATACTTCCAGACACTTAAGGCCACACCATCGAGATCTTCTCTACTCAGTTCAATTTTAGAAAGGTCATAATTCACCACAAGAAGACCATTGCACTCGTCACAGGTGTAAATAACATCGTCTTTGTCAAAGCTCTTACCACACTCTATGCACTCAACATGATACATTACAATCAACCATTAGTCCTTTTAAAGATTCATAAAATCTTTCTTCTGAGCCGAGTGACGGATCACTCAAACAAAAATATAATAACTAAGGCGGACATTATCTGTTTCAATAGTGTTCGGTGCGGCAATGGTCTAGGGGTTATGACTTGGGCTTCCCAAGCCTACGACCCGGGTTCGAATCCCGGTTGCCGCATTATGGTTAAGACATATGCCCCTTCTCATATTACCGGTTTCTTTGAGGTTGTCGAAAATTCCGATCCGGCACTCATGGGTTCGAGAGGATGTGGAATAACGCTTGAAGGTGGGTGTGTTACAGTGGTCACGCCGAGCCAAGAGAATCGTATCTTTATCAATGGCGAGCTTTCGGATGCCCCTACGACGGCTTTTGTAGTACAAGAGATGGCTCTAAAACCTGTAGAGATCAGAAGCTCCTTTAATATTCCTCTTGGTTGTGGTTTTGGAGCGAGTGGTGCGGGTGCTCTGAGTACGGCCTACGCATTGAATACGCTTTTTAGTAAAGGTCTAAATAAAAACGAAATAGGAAGGGTTGCACATCTTGCAGAAGTTTATAATAAGACGGGTCTAGGAGACGTTATCGGTCAGGTAGAGGGTGGTGTTGTCATAAGAAAAAGTCCGGGCGCACCAGGCAATGGAGTTACGGAAAAAATACCGGCTGAAGATATCGAAATCGGATATGTTGTACTTGGTTCTATCTCTACAAAATCAATAATTGGGGATCCCAAAACCTTAAAGGTAATAAACAAGCAGGGAAAGTTGGCATTAAAAGAACTTCTCAAACAACCTAAACTTGATGACTTCATAAAGATATCAAAAAGATTTGCAACTGATACCGGACTAATCAGTGATAGAGCAAGAGATGCTGTCGAAGCGGTTGAATCGGATGGTGGTCTTGCGAGCATGGCAATGCTTGGAGATACTGTATTTGCAATTGGTGATTTCCACGCACTTTCAGAATTTGGGGATCTAATGGAAAGTAGAATATCTTCAAGTGGTGTCAAGCTTATATAAAAAAGAAGAAGGAGAAAGAAATATTATTTCTTCCCTCCACGGCTATTTAGAATCGTAGCAACCCCTACCAATATCATTATCACGAAGACAACACCAGATAGCATTATCCATTGTGCAGGTGGATCTGGAATCGGTGTAGAGGTTGGAATCTCTTCAGGTGGTTGTTCTGTCTGCATGATGATGGAGGTGGGCTTTTCATTCACTGATTCATCTTCAAATAGCGCGTATATAGAAAAATGAGTCACTTCGGCTGAAGCTTCATTTTTCGAAGCATCTATTTTGGTTTTTAGCTCAGTCCATCTTGTGCCATCGTATGTTTTAATAACCGGATTTGAACCTTCCTTAAAGTCTTTGGGGTCAAAATTAAAGGTAATTGTTATCGCAGGAAAGAAACTGGCGCCATTAGGTCCATAGTCGTAAGATGCGATAGTACCTCCTACTGGTAAACTTTTTATTGTAATCCCGCCCAGAGCATCACCATTCGTGTCAACGGCGATCGTCCCTTCAGGTATTGTAATCTTTGACACTCCATC
>JAXHTN010000007.1:0-19727 GCA_034190145.1 Halobacteriota archaeon
CCACCCTTGGGAACAAGTTTCTCTTTCTCATCATATCACAAAAAGAATTTAACATCTCTTTACCATATGGAAGAAGACTACCGTGGCCTACCATAACAAGAACAACATCTTCTGATACTTCGTTCATCTTTGAAAAAGTAGATACAATCCATAATCATACTTTCTAATTGCATCAAAGATGATAACGAGATGGCGTTTAACCATCAAGCATCTTTTCAGCAGCTTCTATTGAAGGTGCAGTCTCTGCAGCGTAGCCTGCTTGTTGTGAATTCTTTTCGAACTGTTTTCTCCCCAACTTATCTGAACCAACGACCCGGATTATCCTGCCCGGCTTGAGATCATTTACAAACTTCTGAACCCTGAGTAGTTCTTTTGCGCCGCTGGGTGATGCTGGTTTGAATTCAGAGATATCATTTATGATGGCAAATCCCGGTTTCATCTTTCTCAATTCCACAAGTGCTTCATCTACAACTACCTTGAGTTCTTGATCAGTCATGAATCCTGAAATCCTGATAGACATTCGGTTCTTTTCAGTATTGACATCCATTTTATATTCGCCCATATAACTCACCCCTACATCCCATCAAGGATCCTATCTGCATCCTCTACAGAGTTTGCCATATCAGCCTCATAACCTGCTTCTTTTCCAGACCTCTCAAACTGTTTTCTTGCAAGAACATTCGAACCTGAGACCCTGATAATACGACCCATACCAGATTCTTTTAGTGCCTTTTGTGCTTTCATCATCAATGTCGCCACTTTCGGTGAAGCCGGCTTGAAATCGGATATCTCACTTACGGCATCGTATCCTGGTTTTAATTTATTTATCTGGTCTAAAATATCATCAATAGCCACTTTTATTTCTTCTTCTTGGAAGAAACCGGCAAGTTTTATGTACATTCTGTTCTTTGCAGCATCGGTTCGGATCTCGTATTCTCCCATCTTATCACTCTTCTTGTCTTTTTGCAGCAAGTCTCGGTTACGCACTTTTTTGCGGATTGGTACGGTAGAAAACATACCTGAGACTACCAAATATATAGCTTGAACATAAGATTGGAAATGTCCATGTATAAATATTACACGGACATTTTCGGGATATTTTATAATAATATTGCATCCAATATCGTGATCCTTTATGTACATGGACCACATAAACAATGCATACAAAAGAGGGTAAAAACATGCAAGTTTGTGGTAACATCTTTCAGATCCCACTAAAGATGCCGTTCTCAGCTACACCCTCAATGAACGTTTATCTTATAAAAGGTGACGAACTGGCGCTAGTGGATACCGGTGTCGGAGATAGGTTAAGCGTTGGTTTGATAAGTAAAGAGATTGAGAGCTTCGGTAGTCTTGCTATGATAATCAACACTCATGAGCATATCGATCACATCGGAGGTAATGCCCGGATAAAAGAGATCACTGGTGCTCGTATAGCCGCACATAAGAGAGCAGCGATGATGATAGGAGACCCAACGATAATGAACAAGAGAGGTATGCCTCCTATTAGACCTTCTGAGGTGGATATACATCTCGATGATGATGAAGTGATAGATCTTGGATCCGTAAAACTGAGAGTAATTCACTCTCCCGGACACTCCCCGGGCCATATATGTCTTTATTACGAAGATGAAAAGGTACTGTTCGGGGGTGATAATATCCTGGACACAGCTACAACCTATGTTGGATCAGGGGCATTTGGGAACATGACAGACTACCTTGAATCCTTGAATAGACTATTAAAGCTAGATTTGGATATGATATTGCCTGCTCATGGCGAGATAATTACAGATCCTGGTTCGAAGATAAGGGAGTCTATCGAACACAAAAAAGCCCGTGAAAAGGAGATCTTAAAGGTACTTGATGATGGCGAAATCTCGCTTGACAACCTCATAAAGAAGGTTTATAAAGTCAAATATCCCCATTTAATAAGGGGCGCTATGCTTGGATACATGGAGAAACTGCAAAGAGAAGAGAAGATAACATTTAAAAGAGAGAGTGGCAAGTATAAATTGAAGTGAGATGTACAGATGCCTGTTATAACACTAAATTATAGAGATCTTGAGATGCTGACAGGAGCAAGTAGAGACGATATCATAGAAAGGATACCGATGATAGGTGCAGATATCGAAAGGATCGAAGAAGAGTATGTGGATATCGAGTTCTTCCCTGATAGACCTGATATGTTCAGTGTGGAAGGTGTAGCACGTTCCATGCGAGGATTTCTGGGACTGGAAGAAGGGCTCTGCTCTTATCCTGTCATAGAATCCGGGATAAAGATGGAAATTGAACCATCAGTAGAGACTGTAAGGCCTTTTGTTGTCTGCGCTGTTTTAAGAGGTGTGGATATAACCACCGAGGTTATAGAATCGTTGATGGGCCTTCAAGAAGACATTCACTGGGGCATCGGAAGGAACAGAAAGAAAGTATCAATTGGAGTCCACGACCTTGCAAAAGTTACTCCCCCATTCAGATATACGACTGAAGATTCTTCTTTTTCCTTTGTTCCGCTTGACTATGATATTGAGATGACAATCGAAGGGGTGTTAAAGGAGCATCCAAAAGGAGTGAAATTTGCGAGCATACTGGAAGGGACGGATAAGTATCCAATAATTCTTGATTCAAGAGGAGAACTCCTTTCTTTCCCACCCATAATAAATGGAGAATTAACAAGAGTTACACAAAATACAAAAGATATTTTCATAGATGTAACCGGTCTTGATCTTCATTATATTAATATTGCCCTCAACATAGTAACAACAGCCCTTGCCGAACGGGGCGGCTCAGTTGAATCTGTTAGGGTAATTGGACATGGAACTGAGATGGTAACTCCTGATCTGAATGCCTCTGAGTGGAAAATTACGCTTGATGAGATCCGCGGTCTTATAGGAGTTGATTTAACGGAAGCTGAGTCTATCAAGTGCCTTGAAAAGATGAGATTCGGTGCAAAACCTCTAAAAAATGGCGAGATCGAGGTGAGCGTTCCTGCTTACAGGGCAGATATCATCCACAACTGGGACATAATCGAAGATATCGCAATTGGTTATGGATATGACAGGATAATCCCTGTATTTCCAAAGACGATGACTGTGGGTGAACCTCATATTTTAGGGGATATGGAGTTTCTTCTAAGAGATATTATGATTGGGCTTGATTATTATGATCTCCTGACATTTACGCTCTCTAACGAACGTAAACATTACGAGAAGATGCTTTCGGATATAAGTGAAGATGTCACTTGGGTCAAACATCCAATAAGCGAAGATTATACGATACTTAGACCATCAATTCTTCCGAATCTTCTAGATATATTATCACTTAACAAGCACAGAGAACTCCCACAACGCCTATTTGAGGTGGGCGATGTTGTCAAGAATTCAAAAAACGAGTTGCACCTTGCAGGAGTATCTATACATTCAAACGCAGGCTTTTCGGAGTCAAAATCTATAATTGAAGCAATTTTAAGAGAATTAGGACTTGAATTCACAATCACCGAATCGAGTGACCCTTATTTCCTTTCAGGCAGAAGAGGGGATGTAAAGCTTGTTAATGGTGATATTATCGGATCTTTTGGAGAGATTCATCCAGAAGTGATTACAAATTTTAGGCTTGACTATCCTGTCATCGGGTTCGAGTTTAATGTTAATCTTTTTATCCGATAGATTAATATGGAAGTAAGAGCGAATATATCTAAGTCAACTTAAGGCATTAACGGCATTAGGATGGAGGCTAATCAAATGGGACAAGATAACGTGATATACGTGGGAAACAAGCCGGTTATGAACTACGTTTTGGCTGTGGTGACGCAATTTAATGATGGTAGTAATGAGGTTGCCATTAAGTCAAGAGGAAGAGCTATCTCAAAAGCAGTTGATACTGCAGAAGTGGTAAGGAATAAATTCCTACCAGCAGTACAGGTAAGAGATATCAAAATAAATACCGAAGAAATACAAAGAGACAGTGGAGATACTATTAACGTATCTTCTATGGAAATATTCTTGAATAAGGCATAATTACATCTGAATTAGTAAATATCCTTATTAATAAGGGCATAAGCTTCAATAGGCCTTAGTCTAAGGAGCTTTTGATAAACAAGATATTCAGTTGGGAATACGAGATCTTATTATTAGTTGAAAGGTATTAGTCCGTATGATTGATACTCACTGTCATTTAACTTTCAAACAGTTCGAAACAGATAAGGATGAGGTCATTGAAAGTGCAAAAAAAGTCCTGTCAAAGGTGATTGTCAGCGGAACAGAACCGGAAGATTCCGTGAGATCTCTTGCATTACACGAAGAACATCCGGATTTCATCAGCATTGCGCTCGGGTTACATCCAAAGTTTGCAGTTGAAATAAAGGGAAAAGAACTTGAAGAATACTTCGAGTTCATCAAAGAAAATAAGGATAGAATAGTTGGTATTGGAGAGATCGGACTGGATTACTACTGGATAAAGGATCCTCTGAAGGTCGAGAAGAGTAAAAGAATATTTGAAGAGTGTCTGAACCTCGCCAAGGAATTGAAACTACCTGCCATTTTACACATGCGTGATGCGATAGAGGAGGGATTTGAGATGGTTCTCGACAAAGATGTTAAGAGGGCAGTCTTTCATTGTTACTCTGGAAAAAGGTCACTAGCTGAGCAGATTGCCGAAGAGGGGTACTATATATCCATTCCAACCAGTATTGTAAGAAGCAAAAATATGAAAAAGAGTGTCAGAGGGGTGCCATTGACCTCATTACTTGCCGAGACAGATGCTCCGTATCTCTCCCCTGAAGAAGGAAAGAGAAATATCCCGCAAAATGTTAAGGTTGTCTATGAAAAGATAGCAGAAGCAAGGGATATGCCACTGAACGAGGTTATAAATACAATTGATGAGAACTGCTCCCGGATCTTTAATTTTTAATATTTCAGATGAAAGAAGAAGGTGCTTCTTACTGCAAAATAAAAAACTGATCACAGGAGATGGTATAAAAAGGATAGTCGCAGTCAGCGATATACACGGATGGTACATACCTCTTCGCGAGCTTTTTATAAAGGGGGGAATCATCGAGGTTGCCCGTGAAGAAGATGCTGACTTCAATGTAGATGATGATAACTTCAGATATGTGGGAAGAGAGACAACCATTATGATTCTTGGTGATTTTGTCGATGTAGATAATGAAGGTAGAAAAGTAATGGAACTGATTACACGTATTGAAAAGGAGGCAGAAGATGCCGGTGGTGAACTTATTACACTTTCAGGTAACCACGAATTGGATTTATTGGGCAGGGATGACATATATTGGGGAAAGATTGAATATTACATAGATTGGATAAGAGATAAACCTTATGCTGCAATAATAAATGACATACTCTTTATTCATGCAGGCATTAGTAATTCAGCCATCGATAAACTTTATGAGTTTCAAAAAAATGGTGAAGAGCTAATAAAAACCTTCAAAAGAGCTCTAGAAGATGATGAAGAATTCAGATGGGAAGTTGTTAACAGAAGTTTTGATTTGAAGGATTCAGAGACAATAGAAAGGATACTTAAAGATCTTAGAGTTGATTATGTTGTAGTCGGGCATGTCTCAATCCTTGCAAAGAGACGAAACGAGATCAAACTTGTGGGGCCCGAGATAGAGGGAAGCCAGAGGATATTTAACATAGATACCGAGATGGGTATTTGGAGTTCCAGCGCAGGGATAAGGAAGAACGGTGGTATGCTCTCATTGAGCTGGAAAGAGAATGGAAATCTTGAGATAGATTATATCTTTTGATAAAAAGATATCATTCACACATATCCCTTAAGTGAGTCTTTTTTAAAGGAACATGAAGAGAACGAATGCTATAACCATCATTATTACCGAATGTTTGAGTCCTGATAGAATATTACCTTCACCCATTTGTCCTGCAATAAGTCCTGAAAATAGACCTTGGATTATGACAGCATGGAAGAATAACGTCTTATATGCCTCAAGATCAAAGCCCTGACCGAAGAATTCGCCTACTCCTGCAGCACCTTGCCCGCCCATGTTAATGTCGGTTGGTACCCTTGGTAAAAACATAGTTGTCAATACGATTATTATGAATAAGAAGACAGCAAATGAGATGTAGACAACAATAACATACATCGACATGTTTGCCCTCCTCTCAAGCCTAAGGCTCTTGGAAGTTGTTGCATCTCTTGCGGCAATATTAAGAACCTCTCTAATATCACCCGAAACCTCGCTAGCCTTGGTTATCAAAGCCACTGTACGCGAGATAGATCCGGTTCTCACCCTCCTCTCGAATCGGATAAATGCAGATGATGTTGTACTCCCCCACTGTATCTCTCCCCACATCTTTCTGATCTCTGATGAAAGTACGCCAAGGTTTGAAGAAAGTATCAGTTTTATTGCCTTTGCAAGAGTGAGTCCTGCATCCTGTATGCTTGCAAGGCCTGTTAGAAAATCAGGGATGGCATCCTCCATATTTTTTATCCTTCTCTCCCTCACTTCATAGAAGAATACAAAAGGAGTAAGTATAATGAGTAATGAAATTATCAGGTATTCATCAACATCATTGATCGTCAAAGGTGCAATTACCCACATGGGCCATATCAATGCTGCAAGGTATAGTAGTCCAACTGGAATACTTATATACAATGCGCGTGACGGTTCATCAAAGATTGCACTCAGTGGATTTTGTATAAATGCCCTGATCCTTTCAATTTGGTCATACCTCTCGAAGGCATAAAAGAGATGCTCTTCACTCTTCTTCGGTTCGATCGTCTGAGCATTTTTGAATATCTCAAGCTTTTTGGACTCGGTATAGAGTGCTCTTTGGTCAGGCAATCTGTTAGAGATTATATCTAGGACCATAAGAAACCCGAATGAACCAACAGGTATTACCAGATAGACTATCAGCTGTAAAAATGAAAGATATCCTCCGCTCATCATGCCCATTACAACTATTATTGTGATTAAGAACAGGGGAAAGGCTACGAAAGCGGTGACATACATCTCCGCAATTATCGAAAGAGTCTCGAGAAAACTCTTCTGCTCCTGTACAGCCTCATTCTGGAGCTGAATTGACTTGGCAGAAAGGTAACTCGTCAGGTTTCCCCCACTATCAATTGTGGATATTAACCCCTCTGTGAAGCTTTTGAACTTTTCAGATGGTGTGATATCTCCAACGTTGCGAAGAGCCGTAGTTATGTTGTGGCCAAAATAATCTAGATCTCTCACAACCATACCCGCTTCCTTTCCGACACCCCCATAGACATTTGAATGCTCATGAAGTGATCTGAAGATATCCATTATGTTTACGCCACCTTTACTCATAGCATACATAAAAGTTACAGCATGAGGTATTGTAGCGTCAATTTGAGACCTCCGCGTGCTTGCGGTAAGAGAAGGGTATAATAGTATTATTCGATAGGTTATCTGAGCGAAAACTAATATGAAGATCGGTACAACTAAAAGTGAAATAAGCGCCTCTTTATGAAACACCATCCACTCTTGAATAGAGCCCTCGGTGACGTAAAATGTGAATGGTAGTTCCATTTGCAAGAAGAAACCAATTAGCATATAACTGATGAGTCCACCGATGGCCCCAACAATTAATGAAACAAACATCGCATATGCCACATATCTGTCGGACGGCACCCCAATATGAGCTTGTCTCAACTTCTTCTGAAGCTTGTAATAAGGCTTCTTACTCGTACGCTTCCCAAACAATTGGAAGGCAATATCATCAACTAAACTCATATTCTATTGACCTTCCTCAATCTTTTTCTCATATTCAATCTCTTCTAACAGTTTCTTCGGGTTCATGAAATATTTTTGTATAACAGGGGCGACTTTTCTGTAATCTTTTAGGTCTTTGTCGATCATATATCGCAGAACTTTCTCTCTATTTTTAAGTTCATTGTTGAGCTCGACGGCATTCCAGCCCCTACTGGTCATAATCTCCCTAAGAATCTGCGAGTCCCCAACCCTCTCAAAGTTATCCGAAACTGGATTCCATTTGAAAACTTCATTGATTCTGATATTGTCCGTCCTTGGATCTATTCCGGTTATTTCAACAAGCGCAAGATTCCTTCTGACACGCTCGCCACCATGGTATGTTAATATCTGAAGACTGACAAGATCGAGCGCCTGTAACATCATATTTGGCACGTTTATAGGCTCGTTCTCAAGTCTACTCACTGCCTCTTGTATACTACCGGCATGCATTGTAGAATATGTCGTATGCCCAGTTGACATCGCCTGGAAGAGTGTGAGCGCCTCTGGACCTCTGACTTCTCCAACTATCATACACTCGGGTCTCTGACGCAAGGCCTGACGCAAGAGTTCATACATGTCAATTGCGCCCTCTTCCCCACCGGCCATCAATGGTTCTCTTGTGACAGATGCTATCCAGTTCTCATGATACAACGTCAATTCTCTTGTGTCCTCTATCGTGACTATCTTTGACGTTGGAGGTATAAATAATGAAACTGCATTCAATGCGGAGGTTTTTCCTGCAGCAGTACCACCGCAGAAGATCATACTTCTGTTGTTCTCAATACAAAGCCACAAAAATGCAAGTTCCTCCAGAGAGAATGTCTTAAATTTGATAAGATCTACAGGTGTGAAAGGCTCCTCTTTGAACTTTCTTATGGAGTATGAACTCCCCCTGGTGGTTATCTCTCTGCCCAGGGTTGCTTGTAATCTGGAACCTTCAGGTAACGTAGCATGTACCATCGGAGTTCCTGCAGAAATATGCTTGCCTGATCTCTGAGCAAGTGTTGTTACGAAATTATTTATATCTTCTTCTTCGTAGGAGATGTTAGTCTTTAAACTCTGATATTTTCTGTGATAGAGGAATACAGGTACCCCCACCCCGTCACAGGATATGTCTTCTATCTGAGTATCTGCCATGATCGCGTTTATCTGGCCATAGCCGATATAGTTGCGCTCAGCATAGTACAAAATTTTATGAAATGATGCCGGGTCGAGCGGTAATCTATAACTTCTTAAGAGTTCTGCCAACTTCTCTCTTAATATAAGTCGCTTAATGGAATCTGTGGATATATCTTCAAGAATAATAATATCTCGTAGATCCTCATATGTTCTTTCGAGAAGTGCCTTCTCAAAAGGAGTAAGTCCGGGCTCAACAACATGATATAGGTAGTCATGATCCTCATCATTATACAATATTGAGATGAAAGCAAATGGCTCGTCTGTCCAGTACCTTTCAAGCTCTCTATAACCTTCAACTTCCCTAAATAATGCAAGAGGGCCATAGAGATCCGGATCATATTCTTCAATCTCGATTTGTTCCCTTTTTGTCCTTGAAAATAATCTTCTAAAGATGGAAGTAGGTCCTTGGTCTCTTATTCCAGGGAGTTCTATATCTTCAAGGCTTTTCAGTTCGTTGAGCATATTGAGTTCTTCTGAGATCTTAGAGGCCCTCTCAGTTAGTATATTTGCCTCATCCGACTTGCCAGCGCTAACTAGAATCCTAACTTTCTTCAATAGCTCGTTACGTTCTTCTTCCAAGATAGAACGCCTGGCATTAAGTTTTTCATCCGAAATTCTTTTTACTGATGAGACTTCTTCCTTTCTTGTCCTGATGTTGTTTAGCATCTCTATCTCTTCGGATATCCTTGAAACTTTCTCTGATAATACATCAGCTTCTTCTGACTTTCCAGATTCTATTAATATTCTCACGCTTTTCAAAAGGTTATTTCTTTCTTCGATAAGATCAGATCGTCTCTCATAAATTTTCTTAAGCTCATGGGACTTAGGTAAGATTTGAAAATCATCCCCACCAAGCTTCTTTCTAAGAGCGTCTAAATCAACATCTTCCTCCAATATATCCAGTAGATCTCCCTCGTCAACCAAAATCTATGCCCCCACACACTTATAATAATGATTATGGTGAATAAGTATGACGTTACCTTATTTATTGGCCAAGTATATAAATTTGATGTAACAATTTAGGTATATCTTGATATATTAATAAAATGAATAAAATATTTGTTTGAAGTATTTGCATAAAGTATTTGGTTGGAGAAGTAAAGATAAGTAGTCCGGATTAATGGAATGGCGGTAGTAGATGACTAAAATTTATGGTATTACCTCGGGGAAGGGTGGAGTAGGAAAGTCCACCGTTGTTGCAAGTCTGGGAGTTTTACTTTCTCAAATGGGAAAAAAGACACTGATAATAGATGCTGATATAGCAATGGGTAGTTTACAATTGGTGCTGGGCCTTCAGAATACACCGGTAACATTGCATGAGGTCCTTACGGGGGACGCTGAAATAGAAGAAGCAATTTATAGCACTTATTCAGGTTTGCATGTTATACCTTGCAGTTCATCTCTACAGTCCTTCCTAAGATCCGATCTTGATTCATTTGAAGATGTTGTATCAAAACTGGATCCTTACGACTTCATACTCGTCGATGACTCTGCAGGACTGACAAAATATAGTCTCGCCCCACTTAAAGTTGCAGAGGAGACGTTACTTGTGGTTACGCCTGATTTACCTTCCATATCTGCTGCACTCAGAATGAAGATTGCTGCAGGAATGTCAGGATCAAATGTCACAGGTGTAATTGTTAACAAGCAGAGAAGGACAGGAATCAAGAGTGATGAGATTAGATCGACCTTGGGAGTCGAGATACTAGGAGAGATTCCCCAAGACGACAATATACTCAAGTCACTTGATGCAAAAGAGCCTATTGTGCTACATAAACCAAGATCTCCTGCAAGTAAGGCTTTTGAATTATTGGCCTTAAGGATCGCCGGAGAGATCGATGACTTAATGGTACAAAATAACTCCAGTTTCGTGCAAAGGTTTATACAGAGGATCGGTAGATAAGTATATTTGATAGATGAAATCGAACTATGATAAATGGGGGGTATATAGATGGAGTTGCAAACAAAAAAAATTCCAACGGGGATACAGTCTATAGACACAATCGTTAAGGGTGGTTTTCCGTCTGGTTCATTTACACTCCTAACCGGAGAAGTTGGTGCCGGAAGTGCTGAGTTTGCTTTCACTTCTGCGATTATGATATCATTGCTCAAGTCGGGTATTATAACGCCAACTGATACGAGCGGAGATGTGAAAATACCAGAGTCGGTATGCTACATATCACTAACAAGATCTAAAGAAGACGTCATGAGGGAGATAGCATTATCCTTCTCTGAGGAATATTATAATGCGATCAAGGAGAATCTTGTCTTCAAGGATTTCTCCAAAGAATATTTCAAACTTTCTCCCTTCCCATTCGATGAGGCACCGACAGAAACGTTTGAATCTCTTCGTGGGCTAGGTAGGGAGAAGGATTTGTTGGAAGCACTCGTGGACTATCTGAACGACAATGCTTCAGGTAGCCTTGTGATAGTTGATTCACTTACTGACCTTGTTAGGATGTATTCCGATCGGATAAAATGGCAGGACTTGATCTCATTTTTAAAGGGGTTGCAAAGGGCTGCCACGACATGGGACGGGCTTATATATCTACTCCTCACAGCAAGCATCTTTGAGGTGAGTAAACAGGAGGAGATAGCGGATTGTGCCGATGGAGTGCTCGTCTTTGAATGGGGAGAACTGGGAACAGCTCAGAGACAAAGAACCATGTACGTCAAGAAGTTTAGGGGATTACTACCACTACTAGAGTCTGAAAATATCGCAAAGTTTGAGACAATTATATCTCCGATCACAGGTTTTGAAGTTTCTAATGTAAAGATGATTATGGGGAGGAGATGATGGAACGAGTTAGTACTGGAATTGAAGGTTTGGATGATATGCTTAGAGGCGGTTTACCAGTTCATCAGACCGTTGTTGTCATTGGTCCTTTTGGCACAGGAAAGACCATATTCGGATTACAGTTCATCTGTGAAGGACTTTCCAAAGGAGAACCTGCTCTATATTTGAGTATGGATGAAGGTGAAGAGGAGATCATAGAGACGGCAAAAAACAGCGGGTGGGACCTACAACCTTACATCGATAAAAAGAAACTCATCTTAGTCAAGCTCGATGCTTCTGATATCAAGATGTCCATCTCGAGGATTCAGAGTGAGTTGCCAAAACTAATTAAGAGTTTCCATCCGAAAAGAGTGGTGATAGATCCGATAACACTACTTGAAATGCTCTTTAATGATGAGTCAGAACGCAGAGTTCATCTGTTCAATCTCTGCCAGACGATAGAAGATAGTGGGGCTTCGGTAGTACTCATTTCAGAGAGTGATAAAGACAACCCTTACTCTTCCAAATTCGGATTGGTCGAGTATGTCTCTGACGGCGTTGTTGTACTACAATACGTCAGAACAAGTGATCTGAGAGAGGTTCAACTTGCTATTGAGATAGTAAAGATGCGAAGGATCGAACATTCAAGAGAGATAAAACCATATTCTATTACAAACGATGGAATAATTGTTCATTCGGAGGCTGGCGTCTTTTAAGGGATATAATCATGGCTAGGGTTGTTGAAGAGACAGTTTATGGTAGTAGTGGTCATACCGAAGACAAAAGGCTAAAGACAGGGGTCTATGGGCTTGATGGGATAATCGGTGGCGGGTTTCGAGAGAACACTGTAAATGTAGTCATAGGATCTTCAGGTGCAGGAAAGACAACCTTTGCGATGCAGTACCTTTTATATGGTCTCAACAGAGGGGAAAGAGCACTATACCTATCACTTGAGATGTCTGAAAAGTATATTGTTCGAGAATGCAGGCAGATGGGGTGGACAGAAGTTGAAGATCATATAAATAATGGAGATTTGAAGGTAATTCATAAGCGTGGAGAAGACGTACTATCAATATCAAGAGAACTTTCAACAGATCTTTTGAAGGTAGTGGAAGAATATACGGAACCGGGGTCAAGAATAGTCATAGATCCATTGACTCATCTTACATTCCTTGAAGATAAAACCCATAGGACTTATTTGAGTGAGGTCTTCAATGGCCTCAGAGAACTTGGAACTTCTCTTGTGCTACTCGAAGAGTCCCCATTCCCTGCAAGTACTGAGTTAAGCGGTGAGAAATTTACACCAATATATCTCGCAGATAGTGTGATTCATCTACAAAGTTTGGGTTTTGGTGAAAGGTACAATCGGACACTAAGAATCATAAAGCACCGAGGATCCAGGCATGGAGAAGGTTTATATCCAATATCGATACAAAGAGGGTTCGGTGTCGTCGCGGAAGTATCAGAAGATGAGATACAAAGAATTACCCCTAAAACGGAGTTTATGGATCGGTTTGAAGATGCAAAGGCCAGAGTAATAGAAGAAGGTTCGGATCTTAAGGATATTCTCTTGGGTAGAATAGAGACCTTACAACGTAACTGGGCAAGTTATGAAGACCCTACAAGTATACTTGAATTGTTTTTCAATACGGAGAATGAGTAGGGTATGTCACAAGATCTCAAGAGTGCACTCGATGAGTTATACGAAACCGAGGGTATAGAAGCCTGCATACTCTACCGAATTGATGGGACACCAATAGCCTTGCGCACACCGGATAGGAGAAGGTTAATGGATATTATGTTATGGATGGAGAATGAGATCAAGTTTGTTATGGGCCACATTGAAAGAGATAGACTCGAAGATGTGATCTTCACATTCAAAGATCATAAAATTGCTTTTCGTCCATCCTCCAAATCAACAGTTCTTGCGACAATCTTAAATCCTGATGCACACCTGCAGTTAACCTCCCTTGAGATAACACGTGCTTCAACGAAAATAAAAGAAGCAATAATATAGAATAACCTATCTGCATAATCTTTTTTTAAAAAATTGCCGATATATTTATATTAACCTTTTACAAACTCTACTAGTTATGGGGAGGCTTGAGAATCTTCACTTTCAAAAGTGATGATTGATAACATGCGATGAGATCCATTGTATCTTTTAGTAATAAAAGGAGTCCAAAAGAGGCTTCAGAAGAAGTAGTTAATGGCATTCAAAATAAGCTTGATTTTGAACCGGATCTTGTATTTGTTTACGCCACTCAAAAATATCATGGCGAATATCAAATGATATTGGACCGTATAGGGGATGAATTTGGAGATATACCGCAGATAGGAGCCTCTGTTGACGGAATGGTCTATGAAGAAAATATAAGGGCGGATGGTCTGTCTCTTGTTCTATGCAATGATTCTGAAGCAGAGATCAGGGTTAAGGGGGAAAGAGTAAAAGGCGCTCTTAAAACAGCAGATAAGCTATCAAACAAAATAAATTGCAAAGAAGGAGTTATATTGCTTCATTTTCCACTGGTTCACGTTCCTGGCTTAAGGGATGGTCTTGAATTCTATGCAAGAGGTGCATATTATAGCCAGAGGGTCAAGGGAAAGGATGTGGAGAAACAGAAAGAGTATGCCGAAAAGTTCTCTAGATACTGTGACAAGAACAACATATTCTATCCACCCCCAACGATAATAAAGAAATTCGCAGAGAAGACAAATTACGAGGTTCCCATTGTTGGAGTGAATGTGTTACATACACAGATGAAGGTGAATTCACCAAGTATATTCTGCAATTTCAAGGATATTCAGGGAGGAATTGCAGCTTTATCTATCGAAAAAAAAGATATAAATATTATATATGATGATATCTTTTCGGACAAAGGTAAGAATATTGAGGAGACAAAGAACATAGTTAGTAATGAGTTTAAAGTTTTAAAAGAATTTCAAGCGGTCTTTGAAAAAAATGTATTGATATCATTAGATGGAAAACCACCTGTAGAGGCAGTTGAAGATTTCGTATATATCTCAAAGAATTGTGAAGGCGAAATAATCGAAAGATTTGAAAAAGGATCATTTGAAGTGTGGGGTCCATATTTCTTAATCTTTTTTGATGAGACATCTAATAGGATGTTCCATGTGGGGATCCGTGGGTATTATCCTTTTGATATCTTCCCATTTTTTGTAGATATTTCCGGTTTCTCTGATAAAGTTTTGCTTGCTCGCGTACGAGCCTTTACACGACTCAATGACTTTATTTCTCCACTATATATGTCAGGGGAGCAAAGCAGATTTAAATTATTTACAATTGATGTTGGCGCCATTTCAGCTTTTGGAGACAAAACATATACTCTGAAAAATGAAATTAGCAATTTAGCCAAAAAAAATTATTTTGGAATCATTACAGAGCCAGCATCAACTTATTTACCTCCAAAATACCAGAGAAGAAATTACATGCTGGAAGTTGGAGAGAATATATTCTTTTCAAGCGCAGGTACTGGCAGCTGTATAGAGATTTAAATTGCGTTTCCTATAGCAAGTAAAAAGAGAGAAGCATACGTTGTGAGCATCATATTCTGAACAGACTTATAATCAGTCTTTTCAAGTTTCCAATTCTTTCTATAGAAATGTACGAATGTTCCCATTATGAAGAACAAAAAAGGTATTACAACAAGAAAACTTCCAGTATCAAAAACATTAATTGCTGTGAATACAAATATCGAAATATAGTAAAGGACAAGAAGAATTGAGGATAGATAAAGTAGAAAAGACGGTTGAAAAACAACACCAAAAGTCATTAATCCTGCTTCACGATCCCCATATATATCTTTCAAGTCCTTAATTAGTAACCCTGAGATACCATAAAAAATAAAAACCAAAGTGAGAGCTAATCCTTTAAAATTCAAATCAGAGTATACTAACCATAAACTCAAAGTAAAAGACGGACATGCAATACTGTATGTAACTAATTCCCCAATATAATGGTCTTTCAGCCTGAAGCCAAATATTTTTTTTAAAAGTAGAGTGTCTGAGTACCACCAAGTTATGAAACACCAAATTAAGAAGAATATCAGGATTGGACGGTTAAACTTAATTGAAATTGCATAAATAATGCTAATAGAAATTATGTAAAAAATTAGAGCAAGAAAAATTGTAGTCTTTTTATCAATATATCCTTGCGTAAGGATGTTATTTTTACCATGTGCCAAATCTTCCTTAATATCATTGCTATGATTCCATAAATTTGCTCCAAAATTTGAGATCAATGCGACACTGATCCCCCACATGAGCGGATATAAATTCGAAGGTTCCAATGGACATTTAACTTCGTAAGCGCTTAAAAAAATAACCAATGAAAGTAATGGGTAGAAAAACATTGTGGGCCTAGGTGTAAGACAAAGATTTAATATTTGATACACCTGACCCGTTTGCATTATTGTATTGGTTCTTAACTCAATATAATGCTCGCTTTGCTGAATATCTCTTCCGCTGCTTCTTCTTCCTTTTCTTTTCTCTTCATATTATCTCACTCCCTAGTGGACCCAGTAAAGTTACTGGTATTCCCTGATATGTAATAAGACTACTTAAACCTTTTGTAATTAAATAATAAGCTTAAAAAAAGTATTAATTAAGTATCAGTAAAGTTTATTAGCTAGGGCATTATTTATAATGTATAAGGGAAGAGAAGGTATTATCTTATAATTTTTACGAAGTGAAAAGGGGGTTTTGTAAGAATTTTATGACTAGAATGGAAGCAATTAATTCATTAAGTAAATTCGATCCTGAAAAGATTCGCTCGAAAGAAAAGAGAGATCATCCAAAGTCTCTAAAAGATAAATCTTTGAATAATTATGGGTCTCCCTCAATTGATTTGATAGGTATGAATGGGCACAATGAGGGTTTTTCTCTTGGAAACATCGAGAATGACCCAGCAAAAAATATACAAATGTTAGGTCTAGCGCATAATAAACATAGATCTCGCATTATTGAAGTTATCAGATCAGAGGAGGTAATAGAGAAAAAGTATCAAGAAAAACAAGAACAAGAGGATGACCTAATTGAAGAAACCGAACCTATTGAATGCAAAGACTCTGACAATCTACCTAGGATAGATGAGGGCAAATCACGTGAGAAGAATGCAAAAATAAATCCCCAGATCAACCGTCTGGAAAAACTCGGACTCAAATCCAATCCTTTTAGATCTTATACTTACGAAGACGCTGCACTTGACGACATAATGGTAGGAAGGGAAGATGAGGTCAAGATACTTGAAGCTATAATTGATTTTTACAAATTGGATTCAAAGAAGAATGCCGTATTGATCGGAGAAGATGGCATAGGCAAAACTAGTATAATCCAAATATTGTTAAAAAAACTGTACTCTAAGTGTTATGATGTAAATTATTATCCTATTTTACCTTCTTTTAAAAATATAATACTTTCTCTTGCTCAAGATTTAGAAGAAGACCTTAATAATCAAGAAGATTTGAGAGAAATTAGTAATAAATTCCTTAACATGTTTTTAAACTCAAAATCCGAGTCTATTCTGATATTAGACAATCTTGAAGATCTTCTTGGCTGTTCTAAAGTAGAAAGAGAAGAATACGTTAGAATGTTTAGAGGATCAAATGTACTCTTTATCTGCGCGGCCACGCTTGATGGATGGAAAAAATTAATCGAAGAAGAGCCCTCCATATCAGGCGCATTTACTCAAATATATATAAGACCTCTTGATATTGATCAATCTTGCAGTATTATTAAAAAAAGGCTTGATGTATCAAGAATTTCAGAAGATAATGGTTATTTTCCGTTTACAGAAGAAGCTATTAAAACTATAGCAACTTATGCGTTCTTTGTTCCGGGCAAGATAATAGACTTTACATCAAGGATGATGATTGAGACGATAATAAAAAATTACGAAGAGATAGATGAGCGTTTTGTTCGCAGAGTTCTCTTGCAAAAATCAGCCTTTTTTGAGATATTCAAGCAATTAAGCGGGCGCCAGGTGAAGATAATCGAGGAGATAATCAAGAACGGAGGGGAAGCGAACTTCAACTATCTTTCAGAGGCAATAGGGATATCAAGAGTGGCTATAGCAGACCATATCCAAAAACTGGTCGATCTTGGACTTGTTGAGTATATCGATGCCCAGGGGAGAGAGAAGTTCTTCAAAGTGACTGATAAAATGAAAGTTCTGATTGGATAAAGGCCCAATTATGAAAACAAAACATTTTATATCTTTTGTGCATATTCTCGGTCGAGGAATCTCATGGAACTAAATGGTGTAGAGATTGAAGATACTTTTGCCGAGGCTTTCTCGCTAAAAATGGCAAGAGTAGTGATAACTGCAGCAAGCAAGAATTGGGCGATTGTCGCAGCAAAAGAAGCGACCGGATTTGGAACTTCAGTTATAGGATGTCCTGCTGAAGCAGGTATAGAATGTTTCATACCTTCGGATAAGACTCCTGATGGAAGACCGGGTGTGTCAATACTGATATGCCACCCAAAGAAAGATGGAGTGAAGGATCAACTTCTCGGAAGACTTGGGCAATGTGTTCTTCCAGCTCCAACAACAGCCTCATTTAACGGTCTTGAAACCGAAGAAAAACTTTCAATTAAGCTTCAGTTCTTCGGAGATGGTTTCCAGTATGAGACAGAAGTTGGTGGAAGAAAAGTATGGGGAATTCCCATGATGGAAGGGGATTTCATATTTGAGGAAGATTACGGCGTACAGAAAGGAGTAGCTGGTGGAAACTTCTTTATACTTGCAAAGAACCAGATGGCGGCCCTTGCAGCAGCAGAAAACGCTGTTGAAGCAATCTATGATGTTGAGGGGACAATAACACCATTCCCCGGTGGTATTGTTGCTTCAGGAAGTAAAGTCGGATCTCAGTATAAGTTTTTGATGGCTTCGGCAAACGAAAAATACTGTCCAACCTTGAAGGATAAGGTCGAAGGGACTATGATTCCAAAAGAGGTTGAATCTGTCTACGAGATAGTGATAAACGGCCTTGATGAAGAGAGCGTTAAACAGGCGACAAAAGTAGGAATTGAGGCATCAGTTAAGATTCCAGGCGTTGTGAAGATAACTGCAGGAAATTACGGTGGCGATCTTGGGCAATACAAGATCGATCTGCACAAGATACTTGGGTGATCAATTCACCCTTCTCTTTCATTTTAAAAATAAATCAGCTCTTATGAAAGCAAAGTTATATGATATTTAAGGGATAACAATTGTTATATGAAGTTTCCCTGTGAGATTGTGATCTGGTATGTATTACCAACAATAAGGGCCGAACTAGCAAAAGAGCTTGTAAACCTAGATTTATCTCAAAAATCTGCATCAGAAAAGCTTGGAATAACACAAGCAGCGGTTTCTCAATACTTAGGCAATAAGAGAGGTAAGGATGTTGATCTGGGAGACGATATAAAAGAGATGATACGGAATCTTGCAAGAGATCTTGTTAATGGCGAAGATGATAAACTTATGACCGGAGTATGCGCCATCTGTGCAGAACTCAAGAAGGACGAGAAGATATGTGAATTCCACAGAGAACATGAAGGCACTCCTGACAACTGTGATGCCTGCTTAAAATAATCTCTTAATCACTCAGTTCCAAGTCATATTTTTCGGCTATCTCCTTAAAAACGTCGCCTAGATACTTTATCTGCTTCCAGTTCAAGCCATAAGTGTTCAGCTTCCAAGTTCTTGTCGATCCCGCAAATTCACCGATTATCCCCCTCTTTTTGAGTTCATCGCTGAAGAAGTACCCTCTCCTCTTATGAGTCTTTGCTACCTTGTCAAAGCTTTCTGTTGTGTCCACCTTTGAAAGAGTGTGTTTTCTGGAGTATTCACTCAATATTTTGCTACCGTTTACCTTCAAAAACTCATTTATGAAGTAGTTGGATTTTTTGACCTCTTCATCCCAGTATTTCACCCTCTCCTTCACCGCAGGAAAAGATGCCATCATGCTAAGAAGTGTACCACCCATCAGTGTGCACCCCATCATGCCCACCTCTTTTATC